>CAYGOX010000248.1:0-5920 GCA_964351485.1 uncultured Halioglobus sp. | reverse complement strand
GGCGCGCTTTGCCGTCACCGAGGTCAAGGTCGGGCGCAGCTCGCCCTGGGCAGCGCCGTTGATTCACATGATCGGCCAGCGCATCATGATGGAGATCCTGCTGACCGGAAAACCCATCACCGCGCAGCGCGCTTACGAGATCGGCCTGGTCAACCGCCTGGCCGCGCCGGACGAATTGCTCGACTGCGCACTGACGCTGGCGCAGGAAGTGATCGCAGGTGCGCCGCTGTCGGTCGCGGCCGCGCGCCAGACCGTGATGCTGGCCACCGAGATGGGGCGTTCCGCCGCACTGCAGGCCGCGCGCCATGCGTCGGAACTGTGCTACCACAGTGAAGATGCCCAGGAAGGGCCCCGGGCGTTCGCCGAAAAGCGCAGCCCCGACTGGCGGGGGCGCTGACGCAGAGCAAACCCGTCCGCAAGCGACTGATCATAAAAAAACGCAGAGAATAAAACCTATGAACGTTCAGCCAGCCGCCTTTTTAAGAACCACCCTGCCGTTGGGCATGGACAAGATCGACGAGTACGACTCCGGGCGCTACCACTCCATCTGGTTGCCCGACCACATGGTGAGCTTCTGGCCGGACTCCATCTGGACTCCGGAATTCACCGACCTGGCGACCGTCTCGCCCTCACCGCACCGGCACCTGGACGCGATGAGCGTGGCCGGCGCGGCGGCGGCGCTGACCAGGCAAACGCCGATCGCCACCTGCGTGGTCGACACCGTGCGCCGCCACCCCGCCATGCTGGCGCAAACGGCGCTCACGCTCAGCCACCTCTCCCAGGGACGCTTTATCCTCGGGCTGGGATCGGGCGAGTTGGAAAACACCGTGCCCTACGGCTTCGACTTCGAAAAACCCGTGAGCCGCTTTGAAGAATCCATCGAGGTCATCAAGCTGCTGTGGGAAAGCGAGGGGACGGTGGATTTCAAAGGCAACTTCTACACCCTCGAACACGCGCGCATGGATACCGAACTGTACGACGGCAAATGCCCGCCGATCTGGATCGGCTCGGCCGGCCCGCGCATGCTGGGCATTACCGGCCGACACGCCGATGGCTGGTGGCCGGCCGGTGCATACACACCCGAAGACTATGCCGCCAAACTGCAGGTCATTCGCGAGGCGGCTGAGAAAGCCGATCGCGACCCGATGGCGATCACCCCGGCGATCACCCAGATCGCGCTGATCGGCGACGACGCCGAGCTCGAGGAGATGCTCGAAGCGCCGCTGGTCAAGTCGATTATCCTCATGGTGACCGCGAAGGACCTGAAACAGTTCGGTTACGACCACCCCATGGGGCCGAAGTGGCGCGGCATTCTGGACTTCAACCCGACCGTGCTGCACCGACAGCGCATCATCGATTTCTGCAACGAGGTCGACACCCAGGCGATCCGCGACATCTTTCCCTGCGGCACGCCGCAACAGGTAGCACAGAAGCTCAAGGGCTTTGTCGACGCGGGAATGCGCGTGTACAAGATCCTGAGCTATGGCGGCATGGCCGGGCTCAAGTTCGGCGCCAGCTCGGATGAACGCGTGCGCGCTACCGAAGACGCGCTGCAGGCACTCGTCGACAGTCCGGCATGAACAGCCGCGACGACACGGCCGACCTGCCGCTCGATGCGAACGCGTTGATGGCCGCGGCGCAGAAGGACACAGGGCTTTCAAACTGGGGCGACCCGACCTTTGCCGAGCGCTTTACGCAGGTCGTCGAGCTGATTCAGCAGGCCGGTATGGACACGCAGGGCCAGCAGAAAGCCGTGGACAACTGCCTGTGGCTGCTCAGCGACCGGCTGCGGTTTTTTGACGACCACCAGCGCTACGGGCTCGATAGGGAAGTCATCGACAAGCCCCTGTTCGCCACCGGCGAACCGCGCGCCGGCACCACCTTGCTGCACGCGCTGCTGTCGGTGGATCCCAACGCTCGGGCGCTGCGATTCTGGGAAGTCATGCACCCGAGCCCGCCGCCGGGACTGGCAGCCGACGATGATCCGCGCCGCGCCCAGGCCGATGACGAGTGGCGGGAAATTCTCGACCGGCTGCCGTTCTGGCTCACCAGTCATCCCTACAACGACATGCTCGGCAACGGCCTGCCCGAGGACGAGCGTACCTGGGGTTTTGATTTTCGCGTCATGACGCCAACGGCGTGGTGGCGCGTCCCGATGGGCATCGTCGCCGGCGGTTTGCCGCTGGATATTCCACAGCAGTACCGTATCCACAAGATGATGCTGCAGGCGATTCAACACGGACGGCCGCAGAAATACTGGGTGTTGAAAGGCTTCCACCAGGAGCGCCTGGGCGAACTGTTCAAGACCTACCCCACCGCGAGACTGGTCTGGTCACACCGCGACCCGGTGCAGGTGATCGCCTCGCGCACCCGGCTGGTCGGGGAGCTGGTCGAGGGCCTGTCCGGCACCGTCGACTGGAATGTCATGACGCGCATGGCGCTGGACGGCGTCAGGGCGAGTATCGCCGCGACGATGTCTGACCCGATGGTCGATGACCCGCGCATTCACCATGTGCGCTACAGTGATTTCGTCGCCGCGCCGGTGGAGACCATCCAGGGCTTTTACGAACACGCGCAGGTACCGTGGACACAGGCCTGCGAGACAGCGATGCGCGATTACCTGGCCAACAACAAGGGCGACCGCTACGGTAAGTTCCACTATTCCACGCAGGTGCTCACCGACATCGGCGAGGACCTGCAGGCCCTGCACGAAGAGTTCAGGCCGTTTCGCGAGCGCTTTGGTGTGGAAATCGAAAACAGGGCGTAGCCGCGCCTCTGCGCAGCGCCGGACTTCGCAGACCGAGCAAACCGAAAAGGACCCCGTCATGCACCGCCTTGTCAGCCTGCACCAGGTCGCCTTTCTCAACCAGCCGACCAAGGCATTCATCGAACACTGCCACGCCATCGGCGTGCCCGGTGCCACGCTGGTCAGCCCGCTGCTGGCATCGCCCGCGCAAATGGACGAGGCGGCTCACGCGATCGCGCAGCACCCGGTCAGGATCAACGCGATCAACCATGTCCTGTGCGGCAGGCTGGATGACGAGCAAGGCACGCAGGCTGCCGCGCAGAATCTCCTGCACACGATCGAACAGGCCAGCCAACTGCGCGCGAACACGGTTTACCTGCTCACTGGCGGTCGTGGCGAACTCGCGTGGGAAGCCGCCGCCGATCGGTTCGCGGCGCTGGTCGCACCCTGTCTCGACGCGGCCCGCGCAGCGGGCATTACGCTGCTGGTTGAAAACGCCTCGGGCTTCAACGCCGATATCCACATCGCCCACACGCTCGACGACACGACGGCGCTGGCCCGGGCCGCCGGCATCGGCGTCTGCATCGAACTGCACGCCTGCTGGTTCGAGGCGCGCCTGGCCGAGAAGCTGCGCCGGGCAATGCCCCACACCGGACCGGTCCACGTCAGCGATTACGTGCTGGGCGATCGCACCGCGCCCTGCCGCGCGGTACCGGGCGACGGCGTCATCCCGCTCGCGTCGATCCTGGGCGACATCCTCGAGGCCGGCTACGACGGCATGTTTGATATCGAACTGGTGGGCGAGCGTATCGAACGCGAAGGCGCGCAGGCCGCCTCGGCGCGCGCCTGCGACTACGTGTCGCAGCTGCTCACAACACTGGGAGCCTGACCATGGCCTTCGGCGACAATCCCGACGACGCCGCGCTGCGCAGCGCCTGGTACGCTTTCTGCGACACGCTGAAACAGGCGGGCGACCAGGTGTTCAAGGACGCCAACCCCGCCAACCCCCTGCAACGCGCCGACGGCTTCCGTTTCCTCACCCAGAACCTGGGGCAGGCGTTCGACCTGGCGCTGGAGACCAAAGACCCGGCCTACCCCCAGCTTCACCCGTTTGTGACGCCCAATTGCAAGCTGGGCGGCGACGTGGCCGACTTCACCTATCGGCAGGCCTGGATAGACGGCAACCACGTATACCGAATCACCGGCACGCGCGGCACCGCGCGCTGGCTCAACATCACCGTGCAGGGCGAACGCCCCGAGACCATCCCGGGCACCGACTGGCCCAGCCTGCACGAACCGTTTGGCGATATCCCGCAGTGCAACATCACTGGCGCAGAGCTGGCCACCGATGCCAACGGTCAGTTCGAGCTGTACATCGGCGGCGAACAACGCGGTGACAACTGGCTGCCCACCACCGCGCAGTCGCGCAAACTGTTTATCCGTGAAGCGTTCGATGCGTGGGGCGAAACCCCGACCCGCATGACCATCGAGCGCGTGGGGATGCACACGCCGCGGCCCCTGCCCTCGCCCGACACCATGACCGACGCGATGCACTGGGCGAGCAATTTTCTCGACGGCGCCATGAGCGACTGGCCGGAACACGCCTGGCAGTATTCCGGCGGAGTCTGCGACCCCGACCACCTCAATGCTTTTCCTCCGGACAAGGCGGCCAATACGCCAGACGATGCGAAACGCGGCCGGATGGCGGCCCACATGATCTGGGCACTGGCGCAGGACGAGGCGCTCATCGTCGAGATGCCGATGCACGACGGTTTCTGGTTATTCGGGATGGGCGGCGCCTTCATGGGCAGCCTGGATTTTCTCTACCGACCGGTGAGCTACACGCCGGCGCGCTCGCGCATCGATAGCGACAACACCGTGCGGCTGGTCATCGCGCACACCGACCCGGGGGTTCACAACTGGCTGGACACGCAGGGCTTTGCGCGGGGCAACCTCACCTACCGCAACCTGCTGAGCCAGGATGCGGCCCGGTTCAGTACGCGCGTGGTCAAGCACAGTGAACTGATGCAGCACCTGCCCGCAGATACGGCGACAGTCACTGCGCAGGAACGTGAGGCGATGTTGCTGGCGCGCTACCGGGCGATCAAGCTGCGCTATGCGTGAAGGACTTGTTGAATAAGAACAAGGGGCCTGCCGGCCCCTTGTGCAAACGCGCTAACTAGCTATCGCGCCTGGGCAACTCTACCTCGGCCTTGGCCGTGGCCATGACGGTGCCGATCTGGTCGGTCATGCGGACATCGACCTGGACCAGGTTGCGGCCCTCCTCGTCGGTCAGCTTGTCGATTACCTTGGCCCGCATGTAGGTTGCATCGCCGGTGAACGCGGGACCGCGGTAGGACGACTTGCAGTGGTATACCGAGCCCCACTCCCCGGCCCAGCCGGCCAGGTAGTCGAGAATCCACGCGCCCATCGAGGCGCCGTAACCGTAACCGCGCGGCATGCCGATCTTGCGCGCCCACTCGGGGAACAGGTGCCCTCGCGAGGGGCCGAAGTACGCGCCATCGGTCCACTCCGGGTTGTCGCGCTCCATGACCGGATCGTTCTCGTGGCCGGCAAACTCCTCAGTGAAGCCCATGGCCGCCATGTCCATGCCGGGACGGTGCGTGCCGCCCCAGATGGTGAACAGGTAGGCGCGCCACTCTGTCGCCAGGCTCGCCACGCTGTGCGGGCCGATCACGCGCACCGGCAGTTCGTCACCGATTTCGCTGTCTTCCCAGTAGCGCTTGCTGTGACCCAGATCGTGCATCATCTTGATGTACTGGTATTTCTCATCTTCCAGCGCCTTGAGCTCGTCCTCGGTCCAGACCGGATCTTCGGTGGCATCCAGGCTGCCCATTTCCATTGCGCCTTCGCGGGAGTAACGGATTGAGGTAGCGCGCTGCTTGGCGATGAAATCGCCGTCCTGGTTGTAGTAGTTATTGTCGCCGCGCTGGAAGCAGGTGGGACCGGCGAAGCTGGTCTCCTTGACCACGTAGTCGAAGGGCACTTTCTCGTTGACCAGTTCGTCGCCGCCAAATACGCGCGGACCGTAGAACCACCATTCATCGCCGCCGAAAATCAGGTGCGAATTCGGGATACAGCCGACACAGGCCGGACCCGCCCCGTGGCCGTCATCGGCCGCCACGGCAAACGACTGCGGCGCAACCAGTTTGC
>CAYGOX010000247.1:0-5921 GCA_964351485.1 uncultured Halioglobus sp. | reverse complement strand
AAGAAAAGTACATCAACCCCTATCTTGCCAGGCTGGAAAATCCCGACGACAACACGCCTTCACTGTAGCGGGTAACGCAGTTTCCGCTCGGCCAGTTGCGCCGGCGCCACCAGTCGCCGCTGGTCGTCCTGCCATTGCAGCAGATAGTTGCGTTTGCCGATCTGGCGGCCGCTCTCATCAACCTGGTATTTCCCCAGCAGCGACCGGAAAAACATGGTGCGCAGCTGTTCGCGCACAGCCGCGTGTTCGGTTGTGCCGGCCAGTCGTATCGCCGTTTCCATGACCTGGCCGGCGCTGTACCCGATTACCGCGTGGACGCCGGGGTTTTCCCCATAGCGCTGGCGATAGCGGTAGGCGAAATCCTGTGCGCCCGGCATCGGCACACTGCGCAGCCACTGCACCAGTCCAACAATTCCCTCGGCGTCCGTGCCCAGCAGGTCGCCGAATTCGCGCAGCGCCGGTCCGACCGTGAACACCAGCATCTTCGGCTTGACGCCGTTGCGCTTCAGCGCGCGGACCATCGCGACACTGTCCTCGAGGTAGGAGGCGCCGAAGATGATATCGGCGTCGGTTTTCGCCAGTTGCCGAACGAGATCGTCAAAATCGCGTTCCGGCGGTGGGTAGCTCTGGTCGAATACGATCGTCAGTCCGTTGGCGGCCGCAGTGCGGCGCATGCTCTGGGCGACCTCGCGCGGGAATTCGGTATCGGCATAGACCAGTGCGACGGTGCTGGCGCCGACGTCGCGGGCGGTGGTGAAGCCCTCCAGATAATTGCCGGTGGGTGTGTCCAGCCCGAAGATGTTGTTCAGTCCGCGGTTCCAGATTTCTTCCGACGAGGCTCCGGTGGCGACCATGGGCACTTTAAACAGCTCGGCGATCTTGCTCGCCTCCAGGGTCAGGGAGGAGGAGTACGGTCCTATGAGGAAGTCGACTTTGTCGTGGGTGAGCAGCTTGAGGAACCCCTCGACGGTGCCGGCGTCGCGCGAGTAATCGTCGTAGTAGGACAGGGATACCGGGCGCCCCAGCAGTGAACCGCGCTCGTTGACGTCCTCGACCCACATCTGCAGGCCGCGCAGTTGCTCGATGCCGAAATCCTCGTAGTGGCCCGACAGCGCCTGCGTGGTGCCGAACTTGATCGGCTCCACCGCGCGCGCGGATACCGCGCCGACAACCAGCGCCAGCGCGAGGACTGCCGGGAGCAGCCAGTGCAGCGGGGAGTCGGTGTTTTGTCTGCGTCCTGTCATGGGGCCTCGCTACTTCAGCACGTCCAGGTCGCGCTTGGTGGAATACAGCCAGCGCATCATGCGGTATTCAAACGTGAAGCCGGTTTCGTAATAGCGAAATGACGTGTCGGCCCGCGTATCAATAGCCTCCAGCGCGCTGCTGGGCACTCGCGCGTAATCGTGAATGATAGGCTGCTGCGTGACCGACTCCACCACGACGTCCGGCACCAGGCCGATGGAATCGCGCAGGTTGGACGGCCCCAGCAGCGGCAGCACCACGTAGGGCCCGCGCGGGACACCCCAGCGCCCCAGGGTCTGCCCGAAATCCTCCTCGTGCCGGGGGATACCCATCGAGGAGGCCACGTCGACCAGGCCGAGCAGGCCGAAGGTGCTGTTCACGAAGACGCGGCCGGTCGCGTCGAAAAACTTCCCGGGGCGCAGCTGCAGCAGCGAGTTCACCATCGTGTTGACGTCGCTGATGTTGCGATAGAAATTGTGGATGCCCTTGCGAACGAAACCCGGCACCACGGTCTCCCAGGTATCAATGACGGGCAAAAATACGTAGCGGTCGAACTGGTAGTTGAAGTTGTACATGCGGCGATTAAAGTCGTACCACGGGTCGTACACCGCGGCCAGGTCGTAGTCCGGCGGCAGGATGCGCTCCGCGCTGAACACCGGCTCGGGGTAGTTCGCCGGGTCCTGCACCGGTTCGCGCGGTGCGCCGGCGCAGGCCGACAGCAACAGGCTCGCGAGCAACAGGCCACAGCGCAGGATGCGGTTCATCGTGCGGTCGCTCCTGAGAACACCCCGAGCATGTGCGCGATATTGTCGCGGTGCGCGAGATTGCCGCAGTGGCCGCCGTGGGGATAGATGTGCGCGCGCTCACCAAATACCGATTGCAGGTAGGGGATGTCGCCGCGCGACATGATCACGTCGTCGGCGTTGTGCATCAGGCGGATCTTGTCGCTGGTGCGCAAATAGTCTTCGAGGCTTTTCAGGCTCATTGAGGCAATGAATTCATCGCGCGTGTACTGCGGGTACTGTTCGCGGTAGTAGGGATAGAAAAACTCGTGGAAGTAGTCCGTGAAATTCAGCCGGGTCGCCAGGGCATCGTAGATCGTCAGGTCGGCGTTGCGGTCCAGTTGCAGCCCGCGCGGCTTGATATACCCGAAGTCGGCCATCACATCAGCGGCAAACACCAGTGACGCCGAAGACAGCCGGAACGAAGTGCCGATCAGCGCCGCCAGCTCCTCGTTCTTCAGGTTGAGCGCGCGATAGGCCTGGTACAGGATGTCGTTCGCGAACACATCGTCTGTCTGGGTGTAGATGCGGGTCAGCCCCTGCATGAGCTTGCCGGCGAAGCGATCGAAGTTGTCGACGCCGCCGGGAATGTTTTCTGTCATGCGATCGAGGATGGAAACGGAGTTGTACAGCGACACCGGCGGGTTGATCAGCAACACGCGGCGAAAATTGAACGCGCCGCGCGTTTCGTCCAGGTGTGACAGGTAGGCCGCGTTGAAGCCGCCGAGGCTGTAGCCGGTGAGGTAAAAGTCGCTGACCGATACCGTGTCGCGTAACCCGGCCCAGACCATTTCCATGACGCGGTACAGGTCCACGGCGTCTTTCTCCGGGTGACCCACGACGCCTGTGCTGGAGCCGGCCGCGACGAAGTTGGGGTAGGTGGGTGACGACAGTGAAACCACGTGAAAGCCCGCCTGGTGGAAGGCCTTGGCCATGATGCCGTTTTTCTGGCCGTCGTGACCGGCGCCCGTTCCGGCGATGATGAAAACCAACGGTGCGGTGGTGCGCTGCAGCGCGACAGAGTAGAGCAGGTCCTGCGCGTACCATAAGACGTCGGGCACCTGGCGCTGCGGGAACACCCGCAGGGCGCGCTTCTTCAACGGCATGCCGTCGGGCAGCGCGGCCTCGTACGCGGAGGGTGTGCCCACCACAGTGGCCACCCAGCGGTCCTTCAAGGGGTAGTTGTAATCGTCGGGCGATACCTGGGCCGCGCACAGGCGAACGGGGAGCAGCGCAAACAGCCCGAGCAGGAGAACGGATGCGAGGCGGGCGGTGTTCAAAACGCAGGAAGACTCTGGTCGACGGCAGGCGAGCATGGTGGCACGAAATGTCAGCGGTGTCATCCGCCCGGTGTAGAATACGGCCCTTTGGACGAGTCCGGAGTACAACCCATGGCAGAGCAAGACAATTTACTGATCGAACAGCGCGGCGCGGTGGAATGGGTCACCCTCAACCGGCCCGACGCGGGCAACGCGCTGGACGAGGCGTTGGTGACCGCGTTGATCGAGTACTTCGAGGCGCTGCCGGAGCGGGAGTCTGTGCGCGTGGTGGTGCTGCGCGCCAACGGCCGTCACTTCTGCGCCGGACTGGACCTGAACACCGGCGCCTTCGCCGCCAACCAGCGCACGCCCCACGTCATCTGGAAGCTGCAACGGCGCATCGCAAAAATCTACCTGGCCATGCGCCGCGCGCCGCAGGTGATCGTCAGCCTGGTACACGGCGCGGCCTGTGGCGGGGGCTTCAGTCTCGCGCTGGCCTCCGACATCCGCATTGCCGGCGAGAGTGCCCGGATGAACGCCGCCTATATCAAGATCGGGCTCACCGGGGCGGACATGGGCAGCAGCTACTTCCTGCCGCGCCTGGTCGGTACATCGGTGGCCTCGGAATTGCTCATGACGGGCCGCTTCATCCACGCGCCGCGCGCGCTGGCGGTGAATCTCGTGAGTGAGGTGGTGCCGGACGAGGGCCTGGCCGCGGCCGGGCAGGCCATGGTCGACGACCTGCTCCTGACATCCCCCATGGGCCTGCGCCTGACCAAGGAGGCGCTCAATGTCAGCGTCGATGCGTCCAGCCTTGAGGCGGTCATGGCGTTGGAGGACAGGCACCAGTCCCTGCTGAGCCTGACCGAGGATGCGGTGGAGGCCGGGGTGGCCTTTTTCGAGAAGCGCGCGCCCAGGTACCGGGATGCCTGAGACGGTTTTGCACGAAAAACGGGCATTTTGCCGTTAATTGCGCTATACTATCGTGCTTTCCCACCAAAAAAAGGTAAAACTATGGCACGCAAGACCATGCGAGCAGCCGCCAAGAAAAAAGCACCGGCCGCAGTCGAAACCTCAGAGTCTATTGAAGAGCAGACTCGCGCGTTCCTGAAGTCGGGCAAGAAGATCGAAGTTATTCAATCAGGTATCAGCGGGCAGCCGAGCCTGGCCTCACCGAAGGCCTCCAAGCCCCGCGCCAGTGCCGGCTAACCCCGGTCACTGAAGAAAAAAGCCGCCCACGGGCGGCTTTTTTGTGCCCGCGATTTACTGCGGCAGGAAAAACTGTTCGTACCAGCGACGGAACTTGTTGATGGGGCCGTCGCCGTCGCACAGGATGGGATTGTCCCGGTAGACCTTGTCTTTCCAGATCTCCACGTCCTGCCCGAACGCCAGGTGGGCGATCTGTGGATACAGCGCCGCGAACTCGGGGTCGAGTGGCTCGTCGTCCAGCCCGCTGACAATTACCGCCGAGCAAAGATCCAGTTCCTGATCATTGATGGGGGTGTGACAGTTCACCCACCAACTGCGAAAGTTCACTTCGTCGCTGGTCGACTCGGTGTAGTAGTACATGATCGACGGCCCGTGGTAGGTGGCGTCGCCCCAGGCATCGGCGTCGGGCCCGGCTTCCTGGCGTGCGGCTTCCAGGTCCAGCGGCGCGCCGGCGGGAATGACCATTTTCGCGGCCGGATCGCGCTTGACCGTCGACAGTTGCGTTACCGTACGGTCGGTGAACCGGTTTTCAAACGACTTCACGAAGCCCCCGTGCACGTGGGGGAAGTGGGCGATGTCGACAATGTTCTCGATCACGTCGCAGGCTTTGGCCTGGATACGAGAGCGATAGAACTGCCAGTCGCCCCAGCCCGGTGTATTCCACTGGGGAATCTCGGGCAGGTAGGACTCGGGCTCGCCGCCGGCGGGGTCGTACCACATCGCGATGTAGCCGTTGGTCTCGAGCACGGGCCAGCCGGTCAGCGCGTGGCGGGCCTTGTCCGGGATCGATTTTGCGTAGGGGATATCGACGCACTCGCCGCCGCCGTTGAACGTCCAGCCGTGAAAAGGGCAGGCGATGTTGTCGCCGATGACCCGGCCCTCGGCGCTGCCGAGGTTGGCGCCCAGGTGCGGGCAGTGGGCGTCGAGAATCGCCACCTGTCCCGACTCGCCGCGATAGCACACCAGGTCGCGATTGAAATAGTGCAGCTTCTTCACCTGTCCCGGCGCCAGTTCCTGGGAGAACAGCACGATGTGCCAGCCCCGGGCAAAGTTGCCTGGTTCCAGAAAAGCATATCTGTAGTCACTCACGATGGGATCTCCTGTGAGGGGTTGTCATCCCCAAAGGCGTGTTTTGCGCCCAGGTAGGCGAAGGTCATGGCCGAGCCGATGGTCGAGCCCGCGCCGGGATAGGTGTTGCCCATGACCGGCGCGGCGGCGTTGCCCGCGGCGTACAGCCCCTCGATCGGTGCGCCGTCGCGGTTGAGCACCCGGGCGAATTCGTCACAGGCCAGGCCGCCCTTTGAGTCGAGGTCGCCCGGCTCACAGCGCAGCGCGTAGAACGGGGCTTTTTCCAGCGGCGCCAGGGGGGGGTTGGGTGAGACTTTCTTGTCGGGGTAGTAGCGATCATGCAGTGTTTCACCACGGCCGA
>CAYGOX010000246.1:3203-6014 GCA_964351485.1 uncultured Halioglobus sp. | reverse complement strand
GCAGGACGGGCGCATCCAGATGAAGCTCTCGCGCAACCGCGCCATCGACTTCCGTGTGAACACACTGCCGACGCTGTACGGTGAAAAGATCGTACTGCGTATCCTCGACCCGAGCAGCGCCCAGATGGGTATTGACGCGCTGGGGTACGAAGAAGAGCAGAAAAAGATGTACCTGAAGACGTTGAACCAGCCGCAGGGCATGATTCTCGTCACCGGGCCCACGGGCTCGGGTAAAACCGTCTCGCTGTACACCGGCCTGAACATCCTGAACACCGCAGAGCGCAACATCTCCACCGCGGAAGACCCGGTGGAAATCAACCTCGAAGGTGTCAACCAGGTTCACGTGAACCCGAAGGTGGGCCTGAACTTCGCCGAGGCGCTGCGCTCCTTCCTGCGCCAGGACCCGGACATCATCATGGTCGGTGAGATTCGTGACCTCGAAACCGCCGAGATCGCCATCAAGGCTGCCCAGACCGGTCACCTTGTACTGTCGACCCTGCACACCAACAGCGCGGCCGAAACAATCACCCGCCTGCTGAACATGGGTGTCCCGGCATTCAACGTCGCCTCGTCGGTGGACCTGATTATCGCGCAGCGCCTGGCTCGGCGACTGTGCACCCACTGCGCGGTACCCATGGATGACGTGCCGCACGAGACGCTGCTCGCCGAGGGTTTCACCCAGGAAATGCTGGATGAGGGCAACCTGCTCAAGGCGGTGGGTTGCGACATGTGCCTGAACGGCTACAAGGGCCGGGTAGGTATTTACGAGGTCGTGCGGATAACGCCGACAATCGCGCGCATCATTATGGAAGAAGGCAACTCGCTGGAGATTGCCGACCAGGCGCGCGCCGAGGGCTTCTTCGATTTGCGGATGGCGGCGCTGCGCAAGGTTGCGCAGGGACTGACCAGTCTCGAAGAGGCGAACAGGATCACGGTGGACTGACGCCGGACGATACAACAGACCCGATAAAACGACGTACGCATAGCAGTACAGGGCGGATACAGACATGGCCACGAGCGCAATCAAGAACGACATCTTCACCTGGAGCGGCATCGACAAGGCCGGCCGAGCCAGCAAGGGCGAAATCCACGCGGTCAGCCAGGCGATGGCAAAAGCCCAGCTGCGCCAGCAGGGTATCAAGCCCAAGAGTGTGCGCAAAAAACCCAAGCCGCTGTTCGGTGGCGGTGGCAAGCCGATCAAGCCGGCCGATGTCGCCGTCTTCACGCGCCAGCTCGCCACCATGCTCAAAGCCGGTGTGCCGCTGGTGCAGAGCTTCGAAATCGTCGAGGACGGCCTGGAAAAGCCGAAGATGCGCGAACTGGTGAATTCGATCCGTGCCGACGTGGCCTCCGGTAGCGGCCTGGCGCCGTCACTGGCCAAACACCCGCGCCAGTTCGACGACCTGTTCTGCAGCCTGGTTGGTTCCGGTGAGGATTCCGGTACGCTGGAAGTCATGCTCGACCGCGTGGCCACCTACAAGGAAAAGACCGAACAGCTCAAGGCGAAAATCAAGAAGGCCCTGACCTACCCCACCGCGGTGGTGTGTATCGCAATCGTGGTCTGCGCCATCCTGCTGATCAAGGTGGTACCGGTCTTTGCAAAAACCTTCGCGAGCTTCGGCTCCGAATTGCCGGCCTTTACCCAGATGGTGTTGAACCTCTCGAACTTCACACAGAAATGGTGGTGGGTGATCCTGCTCGGGATCATCTTCATTGTCTTTACTTTCCGCGAGGCAAAAGTGCGTTCGGTCGGGTTTTCAGAATTTCTCGATCGCATGGCACTACGCATGCCCGTGGTTGGCGACATCGTCCACGATTCCGTCATCGCGCGTTTCTCGCGCACACTGTCAACAACGTTTGCCGCGGGTGTTCCGCTGGTCGATGCCCTGAACTCAACAGCCGGTGCGGCCGGCAACTCGGTTTACGCCAAGGCCATCCGCAATATCCGGGACGATGTGACCACGGGCTCGACGCTGTACAACTCGATCAAGTCCACCGGGCTGTTCCCGCACATGCTGCTGCAGATGGTATCCATCGGTGAAGAGTCGGGCGCCCTGGACGAAATGCTCGACAAGGTGGCGACGCACTACGAGGAAGCCGTGGACAACGCGGTGGACAGCCTCAGCTCGCTGATGGAACCACTGATTATGTCCATTCTCGGTGTCATGGTCGGCGGCCTGATGATCGCGATGTACCTGCCGATCTTCATGCTCGGCTCGGTAATCTGATCCTGCGCGCCACGCAGTCACAATGACAGCCTTCTCCGCCGAAACGGCAACCCTGCTGCCGCCCCTGCTTCTGTTGCTGGGCCTGATGGTCGGCAGCTTTCTCAATGTCGTCATCTACCGGCTGCCCATCATCATGGAGTCGCGCTGGCGCCAGGGCTGCTATGAGCTGCTGGAAATCGAGTCGGAGACCAGCGACCGACCGATATCCCTGGCCTTTCCGAATTCGCACTGCCCGGCCTGCGACGCGCCGATCAAGCCGTGGCAGAACATCCCGGCGATCAGCTACCTGATTTTGCGCGGCAAGTGCGCCAACTGTGCGACGCCGATTTCCAAACGTTACCCCATACTCGAACTCGTGACCGGCCTGATGACCATGGTGCTGGGTGTATATTTCCAGACACCGGTTGCCCTGGCCGGCGTGATTCTCTTCACCTGGGCGCTGATTGCGCTGACCATGATCGACGTCGACCACCAACTGCTGCCGGACGACATCACGTTACCGCTGCTCTGGCTGGGCCTGCTGTTCAACGTATTTGAGGTATACACCTCGCTGGCTGATGCAGTGCTGGGCGCGATGGCCGGC
>CAYGOX010000246.1:330-3193 GCA_964351485.1 uncultured Halioglobus sp. | reverse complement strand
CGTTTACTGGCTGTTCAAACTTGTCACCGGCAAAGAGGGTATGGGCTACGGCGATTTCAAGCTGCTCGCCGCGCTGGGCGCCTGGATGGGCTGGCAGGCGCTGCCGCTGATCATCCTGCTGTCCTCGCTGGTCGGCGCCATCCTGGGCATCGCGCTGATTGTCGCCCGCGGACGCTCGAAAGATGTGCCCATGCCGTTCGGCCCCTACCTGGCCATCGCCGGATGGATTGCCCTGCTCTGGGGCGATACGATTACGCAGGGCTATCTCGCTGCCGTCGGCATGCACTAGCCCGAAGCTGCGAACCACCATAGGGAAACCGACTCCATGACGCTAATCGTTGGCGTGACCGGCGGCATCGGCAGCGGCAAGTCCGCCGTCACCCGCCGCCTTGAAGAGCGTGGCATCACCGTGGTCGACGCCGACCTGGCCGCGCGCATTGTCGTCGAGCCGGGCCGGCCCGCCCTGGCCGCCATCGCCGAGCATTTCGGCGCCGACATCCTGCTCGCCGACGGCAGTCTCGACCGCGCGGCACTGCGTAAAGCGGTGTTCGCTGATGAAACGCAGCGGCGCTGGCTGGAGGCGCTCACCCACCCGCTGATCGCCCAGGAAATACTCGACCAGCTCCAGGCTTCGACCAGCGTCTACACCGTGCTGAGCTCGCCACTGCTGCTGGAGACAACGCAGAAAACCCTTGTCGACACTGTCGTGGTGGTCGATGTCCCCGAGGCTGTGCAGGTTGAGCGCACCATGGCACGCGACGACAACGACGAGGCGCAGGTGCGTCGCATCATCGCCGCTCAGATCGCCCGGGAAGACCGACTGGCCCTGGCCGATATCGTCATCGACAATTCCGGCACACTCGAGTCACTCGATGAAAAGGTGGACGAGTTACACGCGACGCTGCTGGCACAGGCCGCTGCAAAAGCCGGCTAACCGGCGTCTTCCAGGTAGGCGAGCACAGCGTCGATAATCGGGACGTTCGCCGCGGGGAACGCATAGTCGGCGAGCCGCGCCGCGCTCACCCATTGCAGGGGCTGATTCTCCATGGCGCGGGGCGCGCTGTCGAACCGGTGCACCACGTGCACATCGAGCAATACCGAGCGGTCGTCGTAGTCGTGCGCAATGGTCAGCAGCGGCACACTCTCGCGCACCGTGATATCCAGCTCCTCACGCAGTTCGCGCGCCAGGGCCGCGACAACGTCCTCACCCTGCTCCACTTTGCCGCCCGGAAACTCCCACAGGTCACCCTGGTGCGCCTGCGGGGCACGGCGGCTGATCAGCACACGGCCGGCAGTATCGAGTATGACGCCCACCGCGACGTGCAGCCGCGATGACTCAGGTGCGGTACTCGGCATTGATACGCACGTAGTCGTAGGAAAAATCGGTGGTCCAGACCGTGGTCTGCGCCGGCCCGCGGTCGAGGTCGATACGGATCTCGATCTCTTCCGGGGTCATTGCCGCCACACCCTGCTCTTCAGTGTAGCTCTGTGCGCGGCAACCGTGCTCCGCAATCAATACATCGTTGAGGTACACGGCGACCCGGGCTACATCCAGCTCCGGGACATCGGCGCGACCGATGGCGGCCAGCAGGCGTCCCCAGTTTGGATCGCTGGCAAACAGGGCGGTTTTCACCAGCGGTGAGTGGGCAATGGTGTAGGCCACTTCCAGCGCCTCATCCTCGGTGCGCGCGCCGTTCACCTGCACGGCCACAAACTTGCTGGCGCCCTCGCCGTCTCGTACCAGCCCTTGTGCCAGCTCCACGCAGACTCGCTCGAGGGCCTCCAGCAGCGCCGCATACAACGCGCCTTCAGCGGCCTGCAGCGACGCATTACCTGCGGCGCCGGTGGCGACCAGCACACAGGCATCGTTGGTCGAGGTATCACCATCGACCGTGATTCGGTTGAAGCTGCGCTCAACGCTGGCAGACAGCATGGCCTGCAGCAGATCCGGCGCAACGGCAACGTCGGTTGCCAGGTAGGCAAGCATCGTCGCCATGTTGGGCCGGATCATCCCCGCACCCTTGGCGATACCGGTGACCACGTAGTCCACGCCGTCGACGGAAAAACGTGCACTGGCGCCCTTGGGCCGCGTGTCAGTCGTCATGATGCCCGCGGCCGCGTCGGCCCAGCCGTCGGGGGTGAGCGCATCCAGCGCCGCGGGGACGGCTGCCGCAATTCGGTCCACTGGCAACGGCTCCCCGATCACGCCGGTGGAGAATGGCAACACGGTTTCCGGCGCTACGCCGGCGGCATCGCTCACGGCCTGCACGCTGGCGCGGGCGTCGGCGATACCGCGCTCGCCCGTGCCCGCGTTGGCATTACCGGTGTTGATCAGCAGGTAGCGCGGCTGCCGGGCGCAGCGCGACAGGTGATCGCGCGCCACCGTTACCGGGGCCGCACAGAAGGCGTTGCGGGTAAACACGGCGGCGCAGTGGGCACCGGGGGCAATTTCCAACAGCACGAGGTCGCGTCGCCCGGCCGTTTTTACACCGGCTGACACCGTGCCCAGCCGCACGCCGGCAACGGGTGCCAGTGCCGGCAGGGGCGCGTCGCCTACCGCCATGACAGCGGCCACCGCGATTCAGTCACGACAGCTTGCCGTGGCATTGCTTGAACTTCTTGCCGCTGCCACAGGGACAGGGTTCGTTGCGCCCCACTTTGGGTTGCTGCCGGGTAAACGTTGCCGGTGTCTCGGTCACAGCCTGCTCGTCCTCTGCAGGCGCCTCGCCGGACGCCATGCCCGACGCCTGGGCGTGCTCGAAAGCAAGCTGCTCGCGCCGCGCCTGTTCACGCCGCTGCTGTTCGATGGCCTCGGCCTCGTCGCGACTCTGGATCTGGACGTGACTGAGGAACTTGACCACCT
>CAYGOX010000246.1:0-320 GCA_964351485.1 uncultured Halioglobus sp. | reverse complement strand
GGACAGCAGCGCCTCAAACATCTCGAAGGACTCGCGCTTGTATTCCTGTTTCGGATTTTTCTGCGCGTAGGCGCGCAGGTGGATACCCTGGCGCAGGTGATCCATGGTCGCCAGGTGATCTTTCCACAGTGTGTCCAGGACCTGCAGCATGATCTGCTTTTCGATCTGGCGCATGTCGGGCCCGACCGCCCCGGCCTTCTTGTCGTAGGCCTGCTGGACCTCGGCCACGATTTTCTCGCGCAGGACTTCCTCGTGAAGCGACTTGTCCTCGGACAGCCAGCGCTGCAGCGGCAGGCTGATGGCAAACTCGGCCTCGAGCT
>CAYGOX010000245.1:1882-6108 GCA_964351485.1 uncultured Halioglobus sp. | reverse complement strand
CGCCCGATGACCGTAATCCCATTCGCGCGTGTCGAACGCCAGCAGTTCCCGTACCCGCGACAGCGCGCCATCGGCTGCGACCAGCAATCGCGCGGTCAGTTCGCGATCATCCGACAGGGAGAGCGCGACCCCACCGTCTGCCAGCCGCTCACAACTGGCCAGCGACTGCCCTTCCAGCACTGCGATGTCCGGCGAGTTGCGCAGGCACGCGATCAACGCACCCACAATCACCCGGTTCTCCACGATGTGACCGAGCGCCGCACCTTCCACCTCGCTCTGGTCAAAGTCTATCTGGCCCGTGCCCTGCGCATCCCACACGGTCATGTGCCGATAAGTGCAGTAGCGGTAGTGTTCGATCGCCTCCCACGCGCCCAGCGTCTCGAGCAATGCACGCGAACGCGGGGTGAGCGCGCTGACGCGCAGATCGTAATCGTCGACACCGCAGCCGGTCGGCAGCGACGGCGGCTCCAGTGCCCGCGCCTCCACCACCGCGATACGCAAACCCCGGCCCCGCAGGGCGAGCGCCAGCGAGGCGCCGGCGATACCCGCGCCGACGACGACCACATCGTAGGTGTGAGCGTCAGGCATGACTTGCTCCTGCACCGTGCGCCATACCGGCGGCGTGCCGCACGAAGGCGCCCTTCAACGGTTTAAAGATATCCATACCGGCGAGCGCCAGATCGCGCCCCAGTCCCAGCAGTGGATCGGACTGCATGAACAGGCCGGGAACACGGTCGCTGAACGCGATGGTCTGGGCCTGGTCCGCCGCCTGTCGCGCGCGGTAGCGATCCAGCAGGTGCAGGTCGCCCACGCAATCACCCTGAGCGAGTCCCTCGGCCAGGACTGCGGCGAGCGAGGCGATGTCGCGCAATGCGAGGTTAAACCCCTGGCCGGCCACGGGGTGCAGCGCGTGCGCGGCATTGCCCATCACCACAGCGTGCCGGCGCACCTGTTCCTGTGCCTGCACCAGTGCAAGCGGGTAAGCGCTGCGTTGGCCAACCTGTAGTAATCGACCCAAACGGTAGCCGAAGCGGTCCTGCAAACTGGCCAGGAACTCGGCATCGGGGCAGTCCTGCAACTGTTGCGCCCGCTCCGGCGGCAGCGTCCACACCAGCGCGCTGCGCTGCTCACCGGCCGGACCGGGCAGCAGCGGCAACAGAGCCAGCGGACCTTCATCGGTAAAGCGCTCGAAGGCACAGCCCGCGTGCGGCTGCGCGGTGGCGACGTTCGCGACCAGCGCACATTGCTCGTACGGTTTTTCGAGCGCGGCGATGCCCAGCCGGTCGCGCAACACGGAACCGGCGCCATCGGCAACCACCAGCAGGTCGGTTTCGAGCGGTTCCTCGCGACCCTCTACAGACAGGCGCAGCCCGTCTTCCTCGAAGTTCGCATCGACAACCGATGCCGGCGCAATCAGTTCGACCCGCCCCATATCGTGCAAGGCCTGCACCAGGACATTGCCCAGCCAGCCGTTTTCGATCACGTACCCGAGCGCTTCCCACTGGTGGTCAGCTGCGCTCATCACCGTGCTGCCGAACCGGCCACGGGTCGACACGTGAATGGTTTCGATCGGCGCGCAGCGCTGCTCCAGACGATCCCAGATTCCCAGGCGGGAATAAATCTGGCGCGAGCTGTAACTGAGCGCGGTCGACCGCACGTCGAAGGACGGGTGATAGCGCGACAGCGGGTCGGAGTCCGGATCGGGTAGCTCGAAGCTTTCGACCAGCGTGATGCGGGTTTGCGCGGGCAGACTCGCGCCCAGCTGGAGCGCGAGGCTGACACCCACCATGCCGCCGCCGGCAATCACGATGTCGCTGCGCACTGTCATGCCGCGCCCGCCATGAGCGCCTCGATCCCGTCGACCGTTTTCACCGCGCTCGCGATGAGCACCTCGCAACCGTCGCGCGTGATGGCGACATCGTCTTCGATACGCACGCCGATACCGCGCCACTTGCGCGGCACCGAGGTGTTGTCCGCTGCGATATACACGCCCGGTTCCACCGTTGTCACCATACCCGGTTCCAACAGGCGCCAGGCATCGTCAACCCGGTAGTCACCCACGTCGTGCACATCGAGCCCGAGCCAGTGACCGCAGCGATGCGGATAAAACGGCCGGTAAGCTCCCTCCTTGATCAGCCGCGACACCTTGCCCTTGAGCAGCCCGAGCGCCACCAGCCCCTCGGTAATGACCTTCACACTCGCATCGTGCGGCTGGTTCCAGTGGTTACCCGGCTTTGTGGCGTCGATCGCCGCGGCCTGCGCCTCGAGGACCAGCTCGTAGATGGCCCGCTGCTCCTTGCTGAACGTGCCGTTGACCGGGAACGTCCGCGTCACGTCCGCCGCGTAATAGTCCAGTTCACACCCGGCGTCGATCAACACCAGATCGCCGTCGCGCAGGCGCGCATCGTTGTTCACGTAGTGCATAACACAGGCATTTTCGCCGCTGCCAACAATGCTGGGGTAGGCGGCGTGTCGCGCGCCGGCGCTGGAGAATTCATGGACAAGTTCGGCCTCGAGTTGATACTCGTACAACCCGGCGCGGCTCGCGCGCATCGCGCGGTGGTGGGCCTTTGCAGTGATGTCACCGGCCTTGCGCAGTACACGCAATTCCGCTGCACTTTTAAACAGGCGCTGCTCGTGCAGCATGTGATCGAGATCGGTCAGTTCGCCCGGCGGCACCGCGCCGGAGGCTTCCTTCTGGCGAATGGTATTTACCCAGTCCATCACCTGGCGATCAAACCGTGCGCTGCGGCCCATCGAGTAGTACACGCGCTCGCGCCCTTCGAGCAGGCCCGGCAGGATGTCATCGATATCGCTGATGGGGAATGCGTCATCGGCCCCGAAGTTGGCGCATACACCTTCGGGCCCTTCGCGATAGCCCAACCACATCTCCTGCGCGGGATCCTTTTCGCGGCAGAACATCACGAACTGGCCATGCCGCCGACCCGGCAGCAACACAAGCACCGAATCGGGCTCGGCGAAGCCACACAGATAATAGAAGTCACTGTCCTGGCGAAACGGAAAATGCGTGTCGCGGCTGCGCACCTGTTCCCGCGCGGAAGGAATGATCGCGATGCTGTTGGGGGCCATCGCCGACATCAGTTTTTTGCGCCGGCGCGCGTACTCGGTTTTGCCGATGCTCATCGCCGGCCGACCTAGTGAACCAGTCCGGACCCGTCCTGCGCCTCGGTGAGCGCAATGCGGGTATCCATGAAGACGTTCAGCACCGCGAACCGCAGGTACTCCACCAGTTCCGCGTAATGCGCTTCCGACTCGTCCTCATCTTCGTCGTCAGCCGGCGCCACTTCGGCCAGCGCGGCGAGGTCGGAAAGAATTTCGCGGCTGTCCGCCGACAACGTTTCTGCCTGCGCCGGTGTCCTGCCATGCTGCCAGTTAAAGCCCAACAGGAAACCCGCACTCCAATCGCCGAGCGCTTCAATTCGCACGTCCAGCGCCTCATCGTCTTCGGGCAGCAGCGGGTGAAACTCGAAGTCCTCGTCAGCCAGCGAGCCGGCCGTCACCGTGTAGAGCGACAGGATCTGCTCAGCCAGTTCACCGTGGGCAACCAGATCCAGCAATTGGGAAACGGCGTCCAGGCCCAGTTCTGCCAGGGGCTGCGCGCCGGCGGCCAGCAGTCCGGACAGGGCGCCGTGAATACGTGCCGGCGAGGCCGCACTGCCCTGCTCCACCAGCAGGTTCGCCAGTTCCTCGAAGTCAAAGACCCCGGGGGCCATCGGCCCTTCATCAAACATCTGCATTTCACTCCAGGGCTTGCCGTTTAACCGGCGGCCATCAAGTCGCCGGACCCGCGCCGGCCACACTTGGGCCTTAGGTTAAACAAATCATGGCAGGCTATTGAATTAACTCGGTTTTGTTCCGTTGACCTGAATGCCAACCGACACTATAGTTAGGCTTCTATAAAAACCTGTCCCAGTATACCTGCATGGCCGAGAATCAACTTAGGGAGCTCGAAAAAAAAATTGACGAGCTCATCAGCCTTTGTCGCGAACTGAACCGGGAAAACCAGGCCCTCAAGGCCGACAGCTCGGGCTGGCACCAGGAAAAGCAGGACCTCATCGAAAAAAATGAACTGGCCCGCAACAAGGTCGAGGCCATGATCCAGCGCCTGCGCGCCATGGAGTGAGCGAAGTGAGTCAAGCGAACACCGTTACCGTCAAGATTCTCGACAAGGAATACCAGGTCGCCTGCCCCGAAGAACAGGAATC
>CAYGOX010000245.1:681-1872 GCA_964351485.1 uncultured Halioglobus sp. | reverse complement strand
ATCCTCGGCCAAGTACCTCGATAAACAAATGCGCACCATTCGCGACACCGGCAAGGTGATCGGGCTTGAGCGCATCGCGGTGATGGCGGCACTCAACATCAGCTTCGAACTTCTGCAGGCTTCCGCCCAGAGCGGCGCCAACCAGGGCAGCAGCAATGCCCTCAAACAGCTGAACAACAAACTCGACGACGCACTGTACGATTTGCGTCAACTCGAGATCGGTTGAATTCGACGAATTATTACCGTGGCGTGACGCACACTAAGCGCGCGCTAACGTCAGAATCTGTTCTATAATCTTCCCGGGTCCCTGGCGTATGCGCCAGACATATAGTCCACGAGCCGATAATCTGTACCCGGAGGTTCCTTGTTACTGTTGGTGTGCAAGTCCGGCACGAACCGGAAAGCCTAATACGGTACAAGGGCCACCACCTTGAACCATCGGGTTCAAGGGCTGTGCTGTCAGCGGTATGCTGGGAATCCCCTATTTCACATGCGCATTTCACCTTCTGAAAAATCCCGAGTGCGCACTGTCCTGCGCAATCGCCGCAGACAAATCACCCCGGCACAACAAGCCAGGGCCGCAGCGGCCCTGGCAGCCCACGTCCCGGACATTCCCGAATGGAAAGATGCACAGCGCATCGCCCTGTATCGCGCGTTCGACGGTGAAATTGATCCGGTGGAAATCGCAGTTTCAGCCGCCGCCAACGGCAAGACGCTCTACCTGCCGCTGGTGACCGACTCGCCCCTCTTGCAGTTCCAACAGTGGCAGCCCGACGCACCCCTGACCACCAACCGCTACGGCCTCGAACAGCCGCCGGCAGACAACCCAATAGCGCTGGCCGAACTGGACATCGTACTGGTGCCCATGGTGGCCTTCGACCTGACGGGCAATCGCCTGGGCATGGGTGGCGGCTACTACGACCGCGCGCTGCAAGACGCGCCGGCGATTCTGACAGTTGGTCTGGCACACACCTGCCAGCAGGTCGATGCGATCGAGCCCGAGGCGTGGGATATACCGATGGACTACATTGCGACCGATACCGCCCTGCACAGGGCGGCGATCAAGACGAAAGAATAAGACAGGTCAGTCGTTGACGATGACGCCCGCCTGCAGTTCCGAGGCAGGCGCTGCGACGGTTTCGTTGGATGCGAACGGCAACAAGGCCGTCAATACCACACCCGCCGCAAAGG
>CAYGOX010000245.1:0-671 GCA_964351485.1 uncultured Halioglobus sp. | reverse complement strand
ACACCAGATCGGGCTTTTTGGTCACGACAACGATTCCGTACCGGCGGTCGCCCTGCGGATGATGCAACTGGGCAACCACGCTTTTTTTGGTAATTTTTAACAGTTTCGAGCGAATCTTAGCCCAGGATGCGGAAAAATCAACCAGGTTGGCCCGATTTCACCACCATTTGGGTCACTCGCCGCGACCCTGGCCGAGGTAGAGCTGGTAGGCACGGTTATCAGTCTCGTCCCAGTACCGGTAGTTGATCCCGTCCAGGACTTCCAGCAGCGCCTTTTCCTGGGCCGGTTCGACCTGTATACCGATCAGGATCCGGCCGTAGGCTGCCCCGTGGTTACGGTAGTGGAACATGGAGATGTTCCAGCGCTGACCAAGGCCGGACAGAAACTTCAGCAACGCGCCGGGTCGCTCGGGAAACTCCACCCGGTAAACACGCTCGTGCGCCAGCGATCGCGGTGCGTGTCCTCCCACCATGTGGCGGATGTGCAGTTTGGCCACCTCATTGTCGGTCAGGTCCTCAGTGGCATAGCCGCGCTCGCGCAGGCCATCGATCAGCCGGGCCAGGTCTTCCCCTCCCGGCGTTACGCTCAGGCCCACGAAGACGCGCGCTTCCTTCGCATCCGCGTAGCGGTAGTTGAACTCAGTGATATTGCCTCGGCCCAGGGCGTTGCAG
>CAYGOX010000244.1:0-6118 GCA_964351485.1 uncultured Halioglobus sp. | reverse complement strand
CACGCAGAACGTTTCGTCACCGGGCTGGGGCTGACCTGGAACCCCTACACCACCCAGATTGAACCGCACGATTACATGGCGGAGCTGTTCGACGCGCTGGCGCGCTTCAACACCATCCTGATCGATTTCAACCGCGACACCTGGGGCTACATCTCCCTGGGGTACTTCAAGCAGAAAACCATCGCCGGCGAGGTGGGCTCCTCTACCATGCCGCACAAGGTCAATCCCATCGACTTCGAAAACTCCGAGGGCAATCTCGGCCTGGCCAACGCGGTGCTGGCTCACCTGTCCGCCAAACTGCCGGTGAGTCGCTGGCAGCGCGACCTCACCGACAGTACGGTTCTGCGCAACATGGGCGTGGGCGCGGCCTACAGCCTCATCGCGTACCAGTCGGCGAGCAAGGGAATCGGTAAACTCGAACTGAACGCTGCGCGACTGGCGCAGGACCTGGACGCGAGCTGGGAAGTGCTCGCCGAGCCTATCCAGACCGTGATGCGCCGCTACGGCATCGAACAGCCCTACGAAAAACTCAAGGCGCTGACTCGCGGCCAGGCCATGTCGCGCGAGGTCATCCAGGCGTTCGTCACCGAACTCGACCTGCCGGAACAGGCCCGGCAGGAGCTGCTGGCGCTGACGCCGGGCAACTACATCGGTAACGCGGCGTCCCAGGCGCGCAAAATCCGGTAATACCATGACCGGTCCGGCTGCGCCGCTCCCTCTCGACTGGACGCAGTTTCTCGCCGAGCACTGGCAGCGCAAACCGCTTCTGGTCAGGAACGCCTTCGAAAACTGGCAACCCCCGCTCGATGCCAACGAACTGGCCGGGCTCGCCCTGGAAGCGTCGATCGAGTCGCGCATTATCGAGCAGCGCGATGGCCAGTGGCACCTGACGCACGGCCCCTTTGATACCGGCGATTTTGACCGGCAACACCCCTGGACGCTGCTGGTGCAGGGCGTGGATACCCATGTGCCCGAGGTCGCGGCACTGCGCCGTGCCTTTCACCCGCTACCGGACTGGCGACTCGACGATGTGATGGTCAGCTATGCCTCCGACGGCGGCAGCGTGGGTCCGCACTACGACCACTACGATGTATTTCTTCTGCAGGGCCACGGCCACCGACGCTGGCAGATCGGCCAGCGCTGCGATGAATCGACGCCACTGGAGGGTAACAGCGAGCTGCGCATACTGGCAGACTTCAAGGCAGTGCAGACATTCGACCTGGGGCCGGGCGACATGCTCTACCTGCCCCCGGGCATCGCGCACTGGGGCATTGCGCAGGGTGAGTGCACCACCTTCTCCATCGGCTTCAGGGCGCCGCGCATTGAAACGCTGCTATCGCGACGGGTCGATGCCCAGCTCGAATCCCTGCCGCCCGACCGGTTTTTTGTCGATCCAGGGCGTACCGCTTGCGGTCTGCCCGGCGAGATCAGCGCGGACGATCGCGCCCGGGTCCGGACGCAGCTTCAGGCCCTGTGGGAATCCTACGAGGACGACCGCTGGTTTGGCGAGCTGGTCACCGAGGTGCCGGACGACGATGCCTGGGACGACGATCCGGCACCCGCTCCCACTATCGACGCGCATACCCGCTATATCGCGCTGGCGCCGACCGCCCGACTCGCCTGGCAGGCGGGCCCGGGTTCGACGGTAACGGTCTTCGCCAACGGGCACAGTCAGGCGTTTCCCGATACCGTGCGAGAGACGCTCTGCTCCCTTTGCGCGGGCGACGTTCTGGCTGGTGCCGCGCTGGCGGCAGCACACGCGCACGAGGCGACCGGCGAGCTGCTACACTGGCTGGCGAGCAACGAGGTGCTGGATGTCGAATAACGAAGCGTCAGGGAGCGAAGAGTTCACGACGGGTGTGAGGTTTCCGCAGCCTTTTGCGGACTACCTGGTCTCACTGTGTGAGAGCGCCACGCGGCATATCACGATCATGAGCCCGCGCCTGGATCCGGCGGCCTTCGACCGCCCGGAACTCGCTGACGCGCTCAGCGCCCTGGCCCGTCGCAGTCGGCAAACCCAGATCCGGATACTGGTACAGGACCCGCGCGACATGGTCAGCCGTGGGCATCGCCTGCTGACACTGGCCAGGCGGCTGCCCAGCACGGTCAAGCTGCAGGTGCTGTCCGAGCACCCGGACTGGCGCGGCCAAACCATCGCGACACGGGATCGCAACGGCGTCCTCTATCACCCGCACGATGGCGACGATGCCGGCTTCTACGAACCCGACTCGCGCGCCTCCACTGCGCGCCACCTGGAACTGTTTGATAATCTCTGGCGCTACAGCGTGCAGGACCCGCAACTGCGATCGCTACACCTCTAACGCCATCGCAGTGCCTGTCAGGCGCCGTCCACCGCCGCAATGGCTTCGGCCAATGCCAGTCGCTTCTGCGCCTCCTCGACATGCAGGTTTTCCACCAGCTTGCCGTTGACCACCACGACACCCTTGCCCTCGGCCTTGGCCGCCTCAAAAGCCTCGATAATCACACGCGCGTTGGTGATTTCTGCCTCGTCCGGAGCAAACACCGCGTTGGCCGCGGCGATCTGCTTGGGATGAATCAGGCTCTTGCCGTCGAAGCCCAGGTCGCGCCCCTGCTCGCAGGAGTACGTCAGCAACTCCTCGTTGTCGAGTTCCAGTTGAACACCGTCGATGATTTCCAGCTGGTTGGCCCGCGCAGCGTACACGCACAGGTTGAGCGCGGTGATAAAGCCCAGCCGGTCACGGGTATGCCGCACCCCGGTATCCTTGGACAGATCGGACGTTCCCATCACGATGCCCTTCAGGCGCGGGTGCGCGGCACAGATGTCAGCGATGTTCAGAATGCACTGGGGCGTCTCCGCCATGATCCACATGTCGACGCCGGACGTAATTCCATCAGACTCAAAGGCTTCGATCGCATCGGTTACGTCTTTCGCGGTGTTGATCTTGGGGATCAGCACGGCGTCCGGCGCCGTTTCGAACGCGCAGATCGCCGCAATATCCTCGCGGCCCCACTGCGTGTCGAGCGCGTTGATACGCACCAGTAGTTCGCGGGAGCCATAACCGCCTTCGGCAAGTGCGGCCCCGATCTGGTCGCGCGCCAGCTGCTTGGCGTCGGGCGCCACGGAATCCTCCATGTCGAGAATGAGTCCGTCGGCCGGCAGCGAACGAGCCTTGTCGAGCGCACGCGGATTTGAGCCGGGCATGTAAAGCAGCGAACGCCGGGGTCGAATGGTCATGAGAAACTCCTGTTGCTGGGCAGTGACGGCCACGCGTGAGCAGCGCAGCTTTGAGGGCGCACAGGATACAGAACGGCGCCCGCGGGCCGCAAGCAGGGTCAGCGCCCTGCCCCCGCGCTCCGGTAGACAGGAGTCGCTCGCGAGTTGTTTCGAGGCGGCAGACGCTTTAAAATTCATGGTTTGATTGGTTAAACCATAACCAGTCCAACCGTCACTATCGGTCGAAAGACCGGATCGGGTTTTACAACATCAGGATCAACTATGAACGACGTCGTATCTCAGGACGGTCAGGCGCTCGGCCAGGCCAGTGCACTGCTAACATCCACCAACGCGCTGATTGACGCGGTCCTGTCCCGGATCAAGGCCGATACCCTCGACGGCGACCGCGTTTCCACCGTGCGCCTGGACGACTACCAGTTGATTTCCTACGACCTGTCACTGAGCTGGGCCGAGTGCACTGCCGCCCAGTTCCTGCTGCGTCACGCCAATAAATTGTCTGCCGATGACGCGCGTGCCAATGCGCTGACCATTCGCCTGGCCACGCTGTTCTGCGCCGAGGCAATCCAGAACACGCTGAACCGCTTCCGCGCCCGGCTGGCGGATTACGGACTCACCGAGGATGACCTGGGCGAGATCAGCCAGTCCGCTTTTCTCGGCGAACAACAGGCCGCGAGCAATATCGCCGACCTGGGCGAGCAGCTGCTGGACCGCGACGGCGACCTGGGTCCCGACCTGCTCGGCGAGCACCACACCATGATGCGCGACACGTTCCGCCGTTTCGCCGACGACGTCGTCGCCCCCCTGGCCGAGGAAATCCATCGCCACGACCTGGACATCCCCGACGAAATCCTCGAACCGCTGAAGGAGATGGGCATGTTCGGCCTGTCGATTCCCGAGAGCTATGGCGGTCTGCAGGAAAACGACGAGGAAGACACACTCGGCATGCTGCTGGTCACCGAAGAACTGTCCCGCGGCTCACTGGGCGCTGCCGGCAGCCTGATTACGCGCCCGGAGATTCTCTCGCGCGCGCTGCTCAAGGGCGGCACAGAAGAACAGAAACAGCACTGGCTGCCCCAGCTCGCCGTTGGCGAACCCCTGTGCGCGGTGGCGGTTACAGAGCCCAACTACGGGTCCGACGTGGCCGGCGTGCGCCTCAAGGCGACCCCGGTCGAGGGCGGCTGGCAACTCAGTGGCGCCAAGACCTGGTGCACCTTCGGTGGTAAAGCCGGCGTGCTGATGGTGCTGGCGCGCACCGACCCCGACATGGGCAAGGGTCACAAGGGCCTGTCGATGTTTCTCGTGGAAAAACCGTCGACGGCCGGCCACGCGTTCGAGGTGGACAACGGCGACGGAGGCAAGCTCACCGGGCGGGCCATTTCCACGCTCGGTTACCGCGGCATGCACTCCTTCGAACTGTTCTTTGACGACTTCTTTGTCCCGGCCGCGAACATGCTCGGCGGCGCCGATGGCGAAGGCAAGGGCTTCTACTACGCCATGGCCGGCTTTGCAGGCGGACGCATCCAGACCGCGGCCCGCGCTGTCGGCGTGATGCGCGCCGCCTTCGAACGAGCCATTTCCTACTCCGGTGAACGCAAGGTCTTTGATCACCCCATCGGCGATTATCAACTCACCCGCGTCAAGCTGGCACGCATGGGCGCGATGTTGCTGGCCTGCCGGCAGATCACCTACGAGGTTGCCGGGCTGATGGACCAGGGTTCCGGCGATATGGAGGCCAGTGCGGCAAAGATTTTCGCCAGCCGGACATCGGAGTGGCTGACGCGCGAAGCGCTTCAGATTCACGGCGGCATGGGTTATGCCGAGGAAACGCCGGTCAGCCGCTACTTCGTTGATGCCCGCGTGCTCTCTATTTTTGAGGGCGCCGAAGAAACGCTGGCGCTGAAAGTCATCACGCGATCGCTGGTTGAAAACGCCGCCTGAACGAAGGCGCCGAGAACAAGGAGTCACCCGTGAGTTTTACCCTTACCCTGAGTAACCAGGAAGAGATCGCTGCAGATGTGGCGTTCACGACCGAGCGCGTGCGACAGCCCCAGTACGGGCGCTACCTGGATGAACTGGAACCGGGCGCGGTGTTTGAGCACCCGCGGGGTTTCACGTTCACGACCACCAACATGCTCGACTTCGCCCGCGTGTACATGCAGGCCAACCCGTTGTACCTCAACAGCGATTACGCGAAGGCGCACGGATTTGACGATCTCGTGGCCAGCCCGCAAATGGTATTCAACGTCGTGCTTTCGCTGGGCGTACAGAACGATTCCGAAAAGGCGATCGCCAATCTGGGCTACTACGATGTGCAATTCCTGCGGCCGGTCTACGCCGGTGACGTGGTACGCGCATTCACGCGGGTGCTCGAGCGCAAGGATCGCGGCGCGGACAAGCCCGGGATCACCCGCATTCGTACCGTCGGCGTCAACCAGCGCAACGAGGTGGTATTGCAATACGAGCGCAAGATCATGGTCGCCTGGCGCGGCGACCGCCTGCCGACGACGCCCGCCCCGGCCTTCGAGGGCGACTTTCCCTCAGAGGAACAACCGGTACTGTCACTCCCGGTAGTCCACCCCGGTGACGCCGATGGGCTGACGGCACCGAATACCTACTTCGAGGATTTCGCTGTCGGTGAAATCATCGTGCATGCCAACGGGCGCACGATCACCGAGGAGCACATGGCCCTGACCTACGCAGTCGGCAACAGCCATCCGCTGCATTTTGACCGCGTGTTTTCCAGCGGCCTGTCCGGCAAGATGAGCGGCGAGCCCATCGTCTATGGCGGCCTGGTGTTTGCCTGGCTCGACGGCCTGGCGAGCCGCGACGTCAGCGAGCAGGCCGTCTGGGAACTGGGCTTCACCGAGGGCTACCACACACAGCCCGCCTTCGCCGGCGATA
>CAYGOX010000243.1:0-6147 GCA_964351485.1 uncultured Halioglobus sp. | reverse complement strand
CCCAGGAGAGCGTGGTGACCCTGGTGTTCGAGTTTGCCGACAATGAAGGCATGCTGCTGGTCGACCTGAAAGACCTGCGTACCACGCTGGAATACCTGGGCAACCACAGCAAGGAACTGGGTACGGGCTACGGCGTTTCCAAGGCCTCGGTCAACGCCATCCTGCGCCGCCTGCTCATGCTCGAGCGCGAGGGTGGCGACCAGTTCTTCGGAGAACCGGCGCTGTCGCTGGAGGACTTCATGCGCACCGATCGCGACGGGCGCGGAATGATCAACGTGCTTGCCGCCGACAAGCTGATCATGAACCCCCGGGTGTACTCCACTTTCCTGCTGTGGCTGCTCTCGGAACTGTTTGAAAACCTGCCCGAGGTGGGCGATCCGGAACAGCCGGTGCTGGTGTTCTTTTTCGACGAGGCCCACCTGTTATTCAAGGACGCACCGAAAGCCCTGCTGACGAAAATCGAGCAGGTGGTGCGACTGATCCGGTCCAAAGGCGTAGGCATCTACTTCGTCACCCAGAGCCCGGGCGATGTGCCGGATTCTGTGCTCGGCCAACTCGGCAACCGCGTTCAACACGCCCTGCGCGCCTACACGCCCAAGGAGCGCAAGGCAGTCAGGGTGGCAGCGCAGTCGTTCCGGGAAAACCCGAACGTGGATACCGTCACGGCCATTACCGAACTGGGCGTCGGCGAAGCGCTGGTATCGACGCTGCAAAACAAGGGCATACCCATGCCGGTGGAACGCGTGTTGATCCGTCCACCCCATTCGCGCATGGGCCAGGCGACGCCGGAAGAACGCCAGGCTATTCGCACCAACGACCTGAACCAGAAACGCTACGGCGAGCCGATGGATCCACGCTCGGCGCACGAGGTATTGCTCGAACGCATCGCCGAGCGCCAGAAGGCAGAACAGGAAGCGGAACTGGCCGAGCGCGAGGCCAAAGAGCAGGCGCGCCAGAGCAAGGGTAGCGGACGCAGCCGCGAGGGCGCCGGCGAGGCCTTCGTCAAGAGCCTGGCCCGCGCCGCCGGCAGCAGCCTAGGTCGCAAGCTGTTCCGCGGCGTGCTCGGCTCCCTCCTCAAGTAGCGCCGCCGGGCTCACGGTTTGCACGTGCAATCTTCGCGCAGTTGGTACGGGTGGTTCACCCGCTGCGCGTCGCTGCTCATTGCACTGTGCCTGGCTGAACCGGTGCAGGCCTCGGGGTTATCCGCGGGGATCGATGCACAGTTTGCCGTCCTGGAAGATCACGACGCTTCGCTCAGCCCCGCCCAGGTACTCGCGGGTGCCTATCACGACGACTTCGTTCCTGTACACGATGCGCGCGTCAGCGCAAAACAGGCCGGCACCGCGCTGTGGCTGCGCATCGAGCTGCCCGCTTCGGCGAACGTGAGCACCACGCGATTGCTGGTACTGGGGCCGCCCTACGTCGATGAACTGGTGTTCTACAACACCGAACCACAGTTCAAGCACGGTCGGGTGCGGATATCGTCCGGCGATGCGGTACCCTTCGCCGAAAAACCCTTCGCCAGTCGGCTGCACGCCTTCAAGCTGCCCGACTCCGCGGGCACCTATTATCTGCGCGCCACCTCGGAGGGCATTCTCAATCTCAACTGGGAGCTCACTACAGAACGCGATTTTGTAGCTTCCGAACGCCTCGTGGGTACCGCGTATGCCATTTTGCTGGGCGTGCTGGCGACCATGATCCTGTTCAACCTGGGCATTTTCCTGGCGATCGGCGACCAGACCTACATCTACTACGTGCTGTACCATATTTGCGCTGCCTTCCTGATCTACTCCATGGCCGGTTACTCCAGCCAGTACCTGTGGCCCTACCTGGGGAACTCGACCAACCGGAGTATTCCGCTGTCGCTGATCGGGATGTGTTTTTTCGGCGTGCTGTTCATGCGCTCATTTCTCGATTTGAAGCGACTCCTGCCCGGTTATTCTCGACTCCTGGCCGGCGCGGCGGTCGTCGTGCTGCTGCTGGCGGTTCCCGGTCTGCTCCTGCCCTACACACAGGGCGCGAATTTTGTCTTTACCGGCGCGCTGGTGGTCCTGGTCGCGATGAGCATCGCGCTGTTCGCCGCCCGCGCCAACAATGTCACCACCGCGCGATACCTGGTGATCACCTTCATCTTCGCTGTGCTGCCCGGCTCCCTCGGCGCCTTCGGCTATGCGTTCGGCGTGCTGCCCGAAAACGTGTTCGCCAGTCATGCGCTGGAGATCACCACCGTGTCGGAAACGCTGTTGCTGTCGCTCTTCATGGCCTACCGCATCAAGCTCTCCGAGCAGGAAAAGCTCGAGGCACAGCAGCGCAATATTGAACTGCACCGGAGCTTCAATGAACGCATGCTGAGCAAGCAGGAGGAAGAGCGCAGCCGAATTGCGCGCGAGTTGCACGACTCCGTTGCCCCGAATCTCTCGGCCTTGAAGATGCACCTGCAATCGATCGAGGATGGCGGTCGCGGCGGCCCGATGCTCAGCACCGCGCAAACGCTCGACCTGTTGCAGTCCACCATCGACGAAGTCCGGCACCTGTCGCACAACCTGCATCCACGCCAACTCGACGATGTCAGCCTGAGTAATGCGCTGGTCATGTATACACGCCAGTTCCGGGGCAGCGCTGTCCCGGATTTCCGCTTCCAGATGACCGGGGATGAGCCCACTATTGCCGAGGACGTCAAGATCCACCTCTACCGTATCGCGCAGGAGGCCATACAGAACGTGGTGACCCACGCGCAGGCTTCCCATTGTCTGGTATCGCTGGAAAGCGACGGGAACAGGTTGACCCTGTCGATACGGGACAACGGGTGCGGATTTGACCGCTACGAAAACGGGCGCTCGGGTCTGGGCATGACATCCATGGACGATCGTGCCAACATCATCGAAGCTGAACTGGATATCGATTCCGCACCCGGCGAGGGCACCCGCATTACCGTCAAACTCAACACCGGCACGCGGCCATGGCCAGCACCACAGTCCTGATTGCGGACGACCACCCCATCTTTCGGCGGGGCGTTCGTCACCTTGTTGAGCAGTACCCGGGGATGACCGTGGTCGCCGAGGCCAACGATGGTCTCTCTGCGATCCGGCAGATTTCTCTGCACGCTCCCGGCATCGCCATCGTCGACCTGTTCATGCCCAATGTCGATGGCCTGGGGGTCGTGGAGTGGGTGCAGGAGAACGCACCCGATACGCTGTGTATCGTCCTGACCATGCAAACCGACGAGGCCCTGATCGAGCGGGCCCTGGCACTGGGCGCGCGTGGCTACCTGTTCAAGGAGGACGCCTACGACGAACTGCAACACTGCCTCGAGGCGGTCACGGCGGGACACACCTATACCAGCCCGTCTCTCGCCTCGCCAGCGGTGCTGCAATCGCCCATCGACAGCGCAATCATTGCCCGGCTTGAAACACTCACGCAGACACAGCTGACGCTGCTGCAACTGCTCTCCGAGTTCAAGACAAGCAAGGAAATCGCGGACACAATGCACATCAGTCACCGCACGGTGCAGAACCACCGCCTCAACATCTGTACCGCGCTGGATATCGCCGGCTCCGGCAAGCTGCTGGAGTTCGCGGTACGCCACGAGGCGGAAATCCGGCACCTGGCACACGACCGCTAGCACGCCCGCACGCCCCGCCATGCTTTGTCGGGGTGCTTGTGAGATTGTCACAAGAATTCGAGCACTCTTGCTCTACCGATCCCCCACTCCTCCCCGCTAGTCTGAATTCACTGCCAGCGACATGCGCAATTGGGGTTCCACCCGGCGACGATAACAACCCGGTCCCGCGCGGACCTCAATTGCGGCAGCATCCAATTATCCATGCTCAGATAAGGAGTCAGGCATGCAACGCAAAACTATGCTCTCACTGTTAACACACAGCCTCGTGCCCACGACCCTCGTGCTCGCACAGGCGGTCCACGCAGCGGTCACTATCGACCACGATCCGGTCGAGGAAGCGCGCTCGGGAAAACGCATTGAAATCGATGCCTCCGTCAGCAGCGATGACGCGGACGGCATCCGCGAGGTCCGCACCTACTTCAGGGCCGACGGTGATGGCCGCTGGCACTACGTGCCCATGCGCCCCGACGGCAGCGACTTCGCCGGCCTGCTGCCCGCACCCAACGTCCACACCGATGTAGTGCGCTACCAGCTGCTGGCCATCACCGCCGGGCGCAACCTGGTGAAATCCGACATCTTCGATATTGAAATCGAGAAAGACAAAGACGCGCTGGCGCGGCTCGAAAGCAAGCCGCCGCGCGATGTAAAGATCGATGTTTCCGAACTGCAGGACGCCCGCGACATCATCGAACAGCTCGATGGACGCGAGCGCGTCAGTTTCTCTGACCGTCGCAACGAGGCCACCCAGGCCGGCGAGGCCAACCCCGACTCCCGCGTGGATGTGCGTTCGGAGTACAACCCGATCAGCGACGCCATTCCCGGTTTTGACGATTACATCAACCTGTCCTACGTAGGCACTCCCGCGGGCTACGGCGTTGCAGCCGGCATGGTCAGCAAGTCAGCCTCGGTCGGTGGTGCTCCGGCGGCGGGCACCGTATCCACCTCAGCCGCGGCTTCCGGCGGCGGTGGTGCCGGATGGGTGCTGGGCGGCCTGGCGCTGGCCGGCGGCGCGGCGGCTGCCGCGGGCGGTGGCGGTGGCGGCGGTGACGACGACGGTGGCACCACCAATCCCGGCAGCGTGACCAACTTCGCCGGCCGCACCGTCTCACCCGTGGACTGCCCGGGAAATACCGGCAACGCAGCCAATCGCTGGGTAGTCGACCTGTCACAGACCAATGACCAGATCACCGGCGTCATCGCGTTTCACGACTGCCCCGGTGGCGGCCGGGCAAGCTACAACGTGACCGGTACGGCGACGACCGCCGGCACCGTGTCGCTCGACGGCACGCTCGACTTCAGCGTCGGACCGCTGGCCGCGACTGTCCCGGCGACCCAGGTCTTCACGGTGTCGCCCGGCAGCGCTCCCAACCCGAACTTCGCGCCCTGATCGGGCGCCTTGCTCATGCAACAGAAGTCACGATCGATGCGAGTTACAGGCAGGTTTCACCGATTGCTCGGTGTCTGCCTGGGCCTGTCGCTTCTCGCCCCGGGCGCAGTCCTGGGCAAGAAAGACGACGACAAGGACGCCCTGCCCTACGCCGGCCCCAAGCAGGTTGTGGCAGTACTGCCGTTCGACAACCGGGTCAAGGATGTGCCGGAAAACTGGAACCTCGGCGGCGGCCTGGCCGAGATCCTCATCACGGAACTGCTGGAGTCTGATCGCTTCCTGCTGGTGGAGCGCGACAGCATCCAGGACATCGTGAAGGAACAGGAACTGGGCATGAGCGGCCTCGTGCGCTCTGAAACCGCCGCCTCGGCCGGGGGACTGGCCGGGGCACAGTTCATGATCAAGGGTGCCATTACCGAATTCAATGCTGAGGCCGGCGGTGGTGGTCTGAGCATCTCCTTTCGCGAAGCCGAGGCCGGCACCAAATCGCGCACGGCCTACGTCGGTATCGACGTGCGCATTGTCGACAACCTGACGGGTCAGATACACGCCTCCTACCACGCCTCGGCGACGGCGCGCTCTACCGGACTGAGTCTGGCCGCCGCTTTCCAGGGATCAGACAACGTCAAGATCGGGGCGTCGACGTTCTACAGCACGGCGCTGGGCCAGGCGACACGTGACGCGGTCCAGCAGGTGGTCGAATTCATTCTCGAAGAGAGCGCGCATATTCCGTGGCAGGGCTCAGTCATCCAGACACGCGGAAGCAGCGTGTATGTGAATCGCGGCGCCTCCGCCAACGTCAGGGAGGGCGACGTGTTTGAAGTGTTCTCCAAGGGCGAGCCCCTGATCGACCCGGAAACGGGTTTTAACCTGGGCAGTGAGGAAGAATACCTGTGCAATATCACGATTACACGGCTCATGCCGAAGTTCTCGACCGGCCGCATGAGCCAGGATTGTCGCGGCCTGCAAATCAATCGCGGCGACCTGGTGAGAGTGCCCGAATGATCACGCGATGGCGCAGCTTGCGGGTGTGGTCGCTGGTACTGGCGTCCCTGGCGCTGTTGCTACACGTGGCAGCGCCCGTACAGGCAGACGCAGTCAGCACGCAGGGCAAGCCGACCGTCACGGTCATCCTGCA
>CAYGOX010000242.1:1500-6183 GCA_964351485.1 uncultured Halioglobus sp. | reverse complement strand
TGATCGACGCCTATCGGCGGGAAATTCTCCCCGACCGGGAACTGGGTATGGGTAACGCCATCCATGTCCAGGCGTATCGCATTGCCAGCCTGGTGCCCGGGTCGCTGTCATTCATCCTGGCCGACCAGATGCCCTGGGAATCAGTGTTCTGGGTCACGGCGGCCTTCATGTTCGTGGGCATAGCCATGACTGTGGCCGTTTCGGAGCCTGCTAGCGAAGGATCGCCCGCTGCCAATCTGGCCGAGGCAGTGGTCCTGCCTTTCAAGGAGTACCTCACGCGGCGCGGCTGGCGGACGATGCTCCTTTTTCTGGGGTTTATGTGCCTGTACAAACTGGGCGACAACATGGCCACGGCACTTTCCACGGTGTTTTACCTGGAGATGGGTTACACCATGACTGAAATCGGTCTGGTCGCCAAGCACGCAGCGTTGTGGCCGGCGATTGCGGGAGGCCTCCTGGGTGGACTTTTCATGATCCGCCTGGGCATCAATCGTTCTCTGTGGCTGTTCGGGGTTGTCCAACTGGTGAGCATCCTCGGCTTCGCATTCCTGGCCAGCAGCGTCGCCTCGCTGTGGTTGCTCGCGCTGGTTGTCGGTTTCGAATATTTCGGAGTGGGGCTGGGGACAGCAGCCTTTACGGCGTTCATTGCTCGTGAAACGAGTCTGACCTTTGCCGCGTCGCAGTTTGCGCTGTTCACTGCCCTGGCCGCGCTGCCGCGAACCGTTGCCAGCGCCACCACCGGCTACCTGGTGGAATCAGTGGGATGGACACAGTTCTTCCTGCTATGCGCGGTTTTCGCCATCCCGGGAATGTTGCTGTTGTTGCGGGTAGCACCCTGGCCAAAGTCCGGCGAACGCGCCGAGTAACTCGAGAAAGCCCCGGTAAAACAAGGGCCTGTGTAATCTGGGCACCCTGTCACGAAAGCCGTTATTTTCTAGGGCCGAGCGTAGTTATTGCCACACCCGGGCGATATACTAAGCCGCTGTTTAATCCAATTATAAATAAACGGAATAGTGGTTAGGGTCGATCATGTGTCTGTAGGTTGGCCCGGTCGGTAAGGACGTGTGAAACCGTGAGTAGTCAATCAGCGCCTGATCGGGTCATCTGTATCCTGGGCATGCATCGCAGCGGTACGAGTTGCCTGACGGGTTCGCTGCAGGAGGCCGGGCTGTTTCTGGATGAGATTCACACGTGGAATCCGCACAACCTGAAGGGCAATCGCGAGAACCAGAAGTTTGTCGATCTGCACGATGACATCCTCGCTGCCAACGGCGGCGCCTGGGACAACCCGCCAAAGAAAATTACCTGGAGTGCGTCGCACGTTGAAACGGCCCGCGCATTGATCGCAGAGCACGCCGGTCAGCCGGTGTTTGGGTTCAAGGATCCGCGTGTCCTGTTGCTGCTCGACGGCTGGCGCGACATCCTGCCCGACATGGAGTTCGTCGGCATTTACCGTCATCCCAACGCGGTGGCCAGCTCGCTTCAGAAGCGCAGTGGCAAACCCTGGGAGGAGTCGCTGGAACTCTGGCACGTCTACAATAACAGGATGTATCAGCTGTATCGGCGCAAGTCGTTCCCGATTCTCTGTTTTGACGATCACGAGGCAATACTCGATGAAAAGATGTTTGCCGTCGCGCGTCAGCTGGGCCTGAACGGCGGACCTGGCGAGGAAAAGTTTTATAGTTCCGAGCTTCGCAGTACGAATGAAAGCGAGGCCACGCCGATGCCCTGGAAGGTGCGACGCCTTTACAAGAAGCTCAGGAAGGTAGGGCTCTGACGGATGATCCGGTTATGCTGAGTCGCTGGCGCAAACGCTCTGCACAAGCGCGTGACGAAAATCCGCAGTCGCCGGTGGTCAGCTTTGTGGTCATCGTCTACGACATGCCGGAGCAGGCGTGCAATACGGTCCGTTCGCTTATGACCGACTACCAGATCGGCGCAGCGCCTGAGCAGTACGAGGTGCTGGTCGTTGAAAACCGCTCCGCCAACACCATGCCTCCCGAGTTTATCGACGCATTGCCTGCGCATTTCAGCTATCACCTCCGGGACGAAACCGAGCCCACCCCGGTGCACGCGATCAATTACGGTATCGCTAAAGCTCGCGGTGACAATGTCTGCGTGATGATCGACGGCGCCCGGCTGGTTACACCCGGCGTGGTCAAGAACGTCATCCTCGGGCACGCCTTGTCAGACTGCAGCGTGGTGACAGTACCGGGTTACCACCTGGGTTTCGAACTGCAGCAGAAAGCGGTGCTGTCCGGCTATGGCTACGAGCGCGAGAAACAGTTGATGGACTCGATAGCCTGGCCGGAAAACGGTTACCGGCTGTTCGAAATCGCCTGTTTCAGCGGTTCCTGTGCGCCGGGCTTTTACCTGGCTCACAGCGAGAGCAATTGCATCAGTTTGCCGCGCAAACTGTGGGACGCGCTGGGCGGGTACGATCCGGCCTTTGACGCCCGCGGTGGGGGTGTGGTGAATCTCGACCTGTACAAGCGCGCCTGCGAATATCCCGGCGCCACGCATGTCGTGTTGCCGGGTGAGGGTACCTTCCACCAGTTCCACGGCGGGGTCACGACGGGCGGCGACGAGGATGCGCGGCGCGATGCCTTCATCGTGGAAATCATGCAGCAGTACGAACAGATTCGCGGCGAGAAATACAGCAGCCCGCAGACTAATCCCATCTACCTCGGGGAAATCCCCGACCAGGCGCAAAAGTTTGTGCACCTCTCGGCGCAGCGAAAGCTCGAGAGAATGGGCCTGGATATTGATACCCTGCACAACATACCCGAGTTGTCCGACTGAACAAGAGGCGAGCGATACAGCATGAATAATGAAATCTATTTCCCACCGTCCCTGCAACGCTTCGAACCCAAGCGAATGGTGTTCAGTACCTGGGTCGATCACCTGCCGTTTGCCTATGACCTGGTGGCGGCTATCCGCCCGAAGCTGGTCGTTGAACTGGGCGTATACAACGGCCTGTCGTTCTTTACTTTCTGCCAGTCGATGGTAGAGCACGATATCGACGGCGTGGCCTATGCCATCGACTGCTGGGAAGGGGATGAGCACACCGATGCCTATGACGACTCTATCTACAATGATGTCGCCGACTATGCCCGCGAAAACTATCGTGGTATCACCTACCTGTTGAGGATGTTCTTTAACGAGGCGCTCAAGCACTTCGATGACAACTCCATCGATCTGCTGCATATCGATGGCCTGCACACCTACGAGGCGGTGTCGGAAGATTTCGAAAACTGGTACCCCAAGGTGAAACCCGGCGGCATCATCCTGTTCCACGATGTCATGGCCAAGATCAAGGATTTCGGCGCCTGGAAGTTTTTCGAGGAACTCGAGCGCGAGCGTGACGATATCTTCAAGTTCAATCACGGTTTCGGTCTGGGCGTCCTGCGCAAGCCCGGAGGTGAGCCCAGTGATGAGCCGCTGCTGGACCTGCTGTTTTCCGGGGACGAGGAAAAGGAAAAGCGGCTGCGCCAGTTCTACGTTCACGCCGGACAGTTCCTCGAAGCGCGTCGTCAGGCGGCCTTCTGGCGCCAGTCCCGCAAGGGTGGGAAAAAGGGCGGCCAGGGCAAGCCGCAGCCGGCCCCGGCCCAGGACGGCAAGCCGGCCTGACGGGCCGTTCGTAATCCCTGCGCCGGGCTTGCACCGCGATCTCGCGGTATTGCGGCCCGGCAGTCATTGCGCGTAATGCGCGCCAGTTCTCAAGTCAAAAAAGCTTTAAATAACAGCCCTCTATGAGAATTGACAGGGTCTGGGGCAGGGTGCAAGATTGAAGTATGAGCACCGATCTAGACATTGTCAGACAAGCTGACAAACTCGCCAGCCAGGGGAGTTTCCTCCCGGCCATCCGCCTGCTGGAAGAACGTGAACACTACGACGATCCGTTGCTGGCACAGCGACTGATCGACCTGCGTGTCAGGGCGTTCGATGAACTCGAGTGGCCGGCGCCGGCCATCGACTGGCCGCCTCAGCATGACAACCGCTTTGCCGGTATCGATGGATTTCCCGAGGTCGATGCGGCAGACCTTGATGTCGAGTCGCTGAAGGCCGGCATACTCGGTCGCGGTGGCCTTATTGTGCGCGGCCTGATGGATGAACAAACGCGTGAAACAATGCGCGCCAATATCGACCGCACGCTCCAGGCGCGTATGGACGCTGCTGAAAACGAGTCGATGGAGTCGGTCAGCCCCTGGTATTACCGCTGTGACAGCGTCAAGGGCGGACCGGCACAGTTTCGCGGTGGTCAGCGCTACACCAATATTGGTTCGGTCTGGAGCGTCGACTCTCCACCCACCGCTTTCCAGCTGGTTCGCTTTTTTCGTCGCGTCGGCATTCCCGAACTTCTGCGCGGTTACTTCCAGGAAGCCCCGGTGCTCTCGGTACGCAAGTGGGTTGTTCGCTGCGCTGCGCCCAACAATGGCGCCTCATCCGGTTGGCACCAGGACGGCCGTTTCCTCGGTGACCCGAGTATTCGCAGTGCCAATCTCTGGATTACGCTGACAGACTGCGGTGGCGATGCAGACGCACCGGGGCTGGAACTGCTGCCCGGGCACGAGCGCAAGATTTTCGAGACGGGCACGCGCGGCGCGCCCTTCGACTGGACGGTGGGCCCCGAGCTGGTTGAGGAGCTGGCGCAGGCTCTTCTTTTTTAGAGCCTCCAAAAAT
>CAYGOX010000242.1:0-1479 GCA_964351485.1 uncultured Halioglobus sp. | reverse complement strand
ACCTGTGCACTGCCCACGGTTCAACGCCGGCGATGCCATATTTTTCGACCACTACAACCTTCACCGTACAGGCTTTGGCGTCGACCACACCCAGAACCGGTATGCGCTGGAGTCGTGGTTTTTCGCCGCCTCCCATGCGCCGCGAAAACAACAACCGATCGTGCTGTAAGATGAAACCGCTTGAAGCCACCGAACGCACTGCACTGGAACGCACTGAAGCTCTGCTTGCATCAGGTGATACGCGCGGTGCTATCGATTTTTTACAAGACGCCGCCAAAAATAGCGACAGCGAAGTGCTGACGCAGCGCCTGGTCGAATTGCGCGTTGAAGCGCAGACGATTATCCCGCCAGAGATTCATCCGGAGCCCATGTACGAGGCAAACGAATTGCTGGGCGATTCAGCGGCCCTGCAGGAGCGCCTGGCCGGAGACGGTTATCTTTTTTTTCGCGACATCGTACCGGTCGATGCACTGCTGACGTTGCGCGACAAGATCACCTCGATTCTTGCTCGTCACGGCTGGATCGAGGATGGGGCCGCTCGCATGGACGCCCGGGCGATCTGTCGTCCGCGTCGCGAGGGGCAGCCAAAGTTTTTCCAGGCGCATGACGAGATCATCAAACTTGAAGCCCTGCACAGTCTCGCGCACGAGAAGAACCTGATGAACGTGATGCGCCAGGCACTCGGCCCCACTGCCTTTCCGCATCCGCTGTGTATCACCCGCCTGGTCTTCCCCGATTCGCCGGAACTGTCGACACCGCCGCACCAGGATTTTCCCAACAACCAGGGTTCACCCAACCTGACGGCTGCGTGGATGCCGCTGGGCGAGTGCCGCATGGAAGATGGCAGCCTGGCCGTCATGGAGGGGTCAAACAAGTTTGGTGTGTTGCCGCTCGATTTTCACCTGGGCGCGGGCAATCGCCAGGCCGTTCTCAGCGATGACGTGATGCAGTGTCGATGGGTCGGCGCGGACTTCAACGCGGGTGACCTCGTGATTTTTTCAGCGCTGACAGTACACCGGGCGCTCGATAACAAGAATCTCGATCGCATGCGGCTGTCGGTGGATTTTCGCTACCAGCTGGAAGGCGAGGCGCTTACGCCTATCTGCCTGCAGCCTCACTTTCAGCGGCTCTCATGGGAAGAAATCTATCGCGACTGGGAGTCGAAAGAATTCCAGTATTACTGGCGCGACAAGCAGTACGTCGAAGTTCCGTGGGATGACAACCTGCACGACCTGCCCGACACCGACCTGTTCGATGCGTATATACAGGAACTGGAATACAACGTCGCGCTCACCCGTCGTCAGCAGAGCCGCGACGCAATCGCGCACTCAGAGTAATTTAGCGCCCTGCATCACCACGCCAGCGGAATCTGGTTTTTCGGAAAGGCGGATTCGCCAAAAAACCAGGTCTCGACCGCATAGCGCAGAGCGGTGAAATCTTCCCTGAACTGAGTCCGGTGCAGGTAGAAGTGATCGAAGA
>CAYGOX010000241.1:0-6188 GCA_964351485.1 uncultured Halioglobus sp. | reverse complement strand
GGCGGTGCACAGGACGCTGTGCGAATCGGTGCTGCCACTCATGCCGAACTTGAAAGGGTTGGCCCCGATGGCAGCCTCCTGCCCCAGCCCCATGCGCAGCGCCGAGCGCGCATACTCATACTGCAGCATGTGCTGCTCCTTGGCTGCGGAAAACGAGAGGTTGGCCTTGTCCCAGGTCTCGTAGTCGGCAAACTCGTCGTTGGGCGACAGGAACGGGTGCGTCTCGCTGTCACCCTTGATCTGCGTCACCTCGATCACCGGCTCCCAGCGCGAACGGCGCTGTACGTAGTCCTCACTGAACGCCTCGCCGGACAGGGTCGTCTCGGCGAACATCAGCCCGTTGCTGACGTTGCTGTTGTGGGGGATAGCCAGTGCGCGACCCCCGGTGTTGCGTTCATAGGCGTCGAGGAACGCCCACAGCTCCTCCGGATCGCCACCGTCCATCGAAGAGAACGGCAACACCTGTGACGTTCGCGCTGAGGAATCGCGGAACAGCACGTTGCGGTGCAGGTTGTTACCGCCGGGCATCGACGTCCACTCGTAGCCGATAAAGGCGGTGAAGCGTCCGGGCTCATTGAACTGGTCGGCAACGGCGCCGACCTTGTCCCAGATCGCCTGCCGCACTGGCAGGGGCACCTCGGACTGTTTCGGATCGCGCAGTATCGTTGCATCCAGCCCCAGCACAGGGGCGGATTCCAGTTGCTGCAATGTTTCTTCCAGGTGATCCCTGCCCATCGACAGCACCCCGAATTCCATCAGCACACTGCTGACCCTGTCGTCGCGCAGGTAGCCGCTCCAGCGCTTGCCCAGCGGGGTATCGACGATGTCGGGCGAGCCGGAGAACACCTTGGGGAAAATCCCGAGAAATTCCGCGTGATCGGACACCAGCAGAAAATCCAGCGGCCGCGCCAGGCGCGCCTGCAAACCGATTTGCGAAGTCACCGTCTCGCCGCGGGCGAACCGGAACGCCTGTTCCGACGTCACCCCGCGGTTGCCGAAGGTAAACGCATCGGGTGACAGGTTGCTGTGCACATGGGTATCACCCCACAGCAAACGGTTGGGATAGTCGTTGGCCACCGGTGGAGAATACGGCGGTTTGTCCTCGGCCAGAGCAGACAGTGACAGTCCGGCAAGGACCAAACCCAGTAACATCGAACGCATCGTGAATTTCCTTAAAAGCTGTAACGGACGTCAACACCCCACATGCGCGGCGGGTCGCGTCGATCCCAGGCCGGGGAGCCATCGGTAAACGCCGAGCGCAAATCGCCGCCCAGACCGCCGGGATCGCCGTTGTCCTGTACGAAGTTGGTGGCGTTGGTCACCCAGACACCGGCCTCCCAGGTGCCCGTGGGATCGACATAGGACAGGCGCGCATTCAGCTGCTCCTTGTCCTGGAGGTCGGGACAGCTGTCGAAAGGCGCCTCGGTGAGCGTGCCCACGGCCGAGGGCCGGGAGATGACCAGCTCGCCGTCAACGGTATCAAGCTCGTAGACCGCGGAGATGTCGCCCAGGTCCTGCACAAAGAAACAACTGGCGCGATCCTGCTCGCCCTGCTCCCAGGCCCAGGAGACCGAGGCCATGGCTTCGCCGCCGTCGGCGAACACGTAGGTGTAGTTCGCGCCGAGGCTGTAGCTGATTTCCGGTGAGGTTCCGAAGTTGTCGCCACTTTCATCGGCAACGTTGCACACCCCGTCCACCGAGCGACGACGCAAACGCTCGGAATACTCCGCATCCAGAGTCCCGAGGTTGCCCCACACTTCCAGGCCGTCGGTCGGCGCGAAGGCGACGGACAGTTCGATGCCCTCGCCCTCGATGTCTGACGTCTCGAACTGGTAGCTGCCGGTGTTCGAATTGGGCAGGCACTCGCCCGGGATGAACAGCAACTCCTGCAGGTTCTCGTACTCGTAGGAGAAATAGGCCACGTTCACGCGCAGCCGGTTGTCCAGCCAGGTGGATTTCAGGCCCACCTCGTAGTTCTCCACCGACTCGGGGTCGAAGGCCGGGTCGTCGTGGCGATCGCCAACGCTGTTGAAGCCGCCGGCCTTGTAGCCCTCGGCCCAGCTGAAATACAGCATGGCATCCTCGAAGGCGCGCCATTCGACGACGATTCTGGGCGTGGTCTCATCCCAGTCCGCCGACTGCCGCACAACGCCCAGTGTGCCGTTCTCGGGATCCCAGTTGCCCTGTGCATCAACGTCCGTCTGCGGAAACGCGAACCAGACGCCCACGTCATTGAACTGGGAAAATCGACTGAACTGCTTGTCGTCTTCGGTGTAGCGGATACCGGCGGTGATATCGAGGGTGTCGGTCACCGACCAGGTGACGTCGCCGAACACGGCCCAGGCCTCGTAGTCGCCGCGCACGTCGATATACTCGGAGTAGTCGGCGCCCTGCAGCGCCTGCGCGCCTGTCTCGTAGATCCGGTCGAGGTCGGGAAAGACCGCCGCCCAGGCAATATCGAAACCGTCGCCCGGTGTGACGCTGGAGTACGGGATGCCGATCTCGCTTTCCACGATAAGACGGTCCACCGCGTGCGGTGAAATGATAATGCCGCTGGTCTGCTTGGCCGTCTCCTCGAAGTAGTTCATGCCCACCACCCAGCGCAGCCGCTCGCCCGAGTCACCCTGCAGGCGAAACTCCTGGCTCCACTGCTCGTTGTCCTCGGCGTTGTAGTCATCGAACCGCCAGAACTCGTCGTTGGCACCGTCCTTGTTTTCGGGGTTCTCGGTTTCATAGGTGCGGTAGGAGGTGATCGAGGTCAGTGTCGCGAAAGGCAGATCGTAGGTGACGTGCAGGCTCGTGCCCCACAGCTCGCGGGTTTCCGGCAGCGCCGCGCGCGTGGCGGTCTTGTCGAAGTCACTGCCCTGGCGCGGGCCGTACACCGCACTGGTCGCGGGCCGGGAATCCTCGTCGACCTCGTCGTATTCAAACCGCCAGATCACGTCCAGATCGGCATCGGGCTGCCAGCGCAGGGCGGTGGCGAAGGCCCAGTTTTTTTCCCGCGCCATATCCTCGCCGGTGACAATGTTGTCAATGAACCCATCGCGCTCGTTGTACAGCGCGGTGGTGCGCCAGAACAGCTGGTCGGTGAGCGCGGTGTTGTAAACGCCCTCGATCTGGAAGCGATCGTAGTCGCCGAGGGTGACCTTGCCCCAACCGGATTGCTCGTCCACCGGCTTGTTGGTCACATACTGGATCGCACCGGCCGCCGCATTGCGGCCGAACAGCGTGCCCTGTGGCCCGTTGAGCACCTCCACCCGCGCCAGGTCGTGGAACGCCGAGCGCGAGCCGCCCGAGCGACCAATGTACACGCCGTCGAGGTACACGCCCACCGCCGGGTCGGCGCCCACGCCGAAATCGTCGGTGCCGATGCCACGAATCTTGTACTTGGGCTGATTCACAGCGCGGCTGGTCTCGACATTGGGCATGAAAATGCCGAGGTCGCCGATATCCTGGGCGGTGAGGTTTTCAACCTGCTGTGAGGAAAATGTCTGGACCGCGATCGGGACATCCTGCAGCCCCTCCTCGATCTTCTGGGCGGTCACAATGACCTCTTCGAGCTGCGCCACGGCGACCGAACTGGCGGCCAATTGGAGGGCGGCGAGAACAGCAGCGCTTCGGGTTCTATTATTCATACCATGCCTATCGCGGGGAGTGGGGGTTTTACGGCATGCGGCACAAAGCGACGGCACGCCGGAAGCGCTGCATAGCATGGTCCACAGCCACCGTGATGTAAATAGCCCGACCGGGGACCACACCCCGCGGGACGGTAGTTTTTGCGATTGCTAAGCGGCCCTTTGCAGACTAGTCTATGCGCACCTATATAACTAGACGAGGTAAACTCCGTGAAACTCAAACCGCTCTCGCTTGGTACTTCCCTGGCACTCGCGTCCGCTGTCACCCTGAACCCGTTCACCGTCAGCAGCTCACAGGCTGCGCTGGTGCTCGAAACGGTGACTGTTACCGCAGAACGCCTGGAGGGCACACTGCAGGAAACACCGATCGCCGTCACCGCTTTTACGTCTGACAAGATCGAAGACCTGGGCATTCTCGACGTGTCCGACCTGGGCAGCATGGCGCCCAACATGAACATCCAGAAACAACCCTCCTCCAATTCGAACATGTCGATTTTCCTACGCGGCGTAGGCCGCGGTGAACCCGCGCTGATGGTGGACCCGAAAACCAGCTTCTATATCGATGGCGTCTACATGAGTAAAACCGTCGGCGGCGTCTTCGATATTGTCGACATGGAGCGTATCGAGATACTGCGCGGACCGCAGGGCACCCTGTTCGGTCGCAACAGCAGTGGCGGTGCCGTGAATGTCACCACCATCAAACCGAGCGGCGAACTGTACGTGCGCGCCGGTGTGACCTACGGCAACGACGGCCTGCAGCGTTACAACCTGACCGCCGACCTGCCGAAAATCGCCGACTCACTGTCGATCCGCCTCAACGGCAGCTCCGTGGAATACGATGGCTGGGCCGACAACGACTTCCCGGCAGGGACCATTGACGTCAACGGTCGCACCTATGACCTGGAGCAGGATCTGGGTTCGGAAGACAACGAAGCCTATCGCATCGCATTGCGCTACGAGCCGGTTGAGCGCCTGACCCTGGACTACAGCTACGACAAGACTGACAACCGCGGTGTACCCACCCCGTTCCAGATCACCAAGGTGAAGGATTCGCTGTATAACGGTTTCACCGATACTCCGACGCCTTTCACCTTCCTGGGCGGCGAGCTGTACCAGCAGATGGCTGCAACCGTGGGTGACCCCGACGAGCGTCGCGAGGACTGGGAACTGGATTCTGTGACCGAGGAATACCTCAAGGTCGAAGGCCACAGCTTCCAGGCCAACTACGACTTCGACAATGTCACCGTGAAGTACATTTTCGGCGATCGTGAGACCAAGTCCGGCTACGGCTCCACCGACCTGGACGGCGGCAACTACTCGGCCCCGGACCTGTTCTACGGCGATTTCACCGGCACCGTCGTGCCCGGTACCGCGATTCCCAAGCCGGGATTCATCGCGGCAATCGACGAAGGCTACATCGAGATGACCACGCACGAGCTGCAGGTCTTCGGCTCGGCCTTCGAGGAGCGCCTGAACTACACCTTCGGCGTGTACTACTACGAGGAAGAGGTCTACCAGGACAACCCGCAGACTTTCTCCCTGCCGATCGCGTTCGTCGCGCCGCGCTCTGAGGCACTCTTGCCGCTGTACCAAAGCTTTGGCTACTGCGACGCCGACGCACTCTGCCAGGGCTCACAGCGTTTGCCGATCCCGAATGAGGCACCCGGTGCTGATCCCAACCTCAATGGCTACGTAGATTTCGTCTACGGTCAGGAAGCGGAGTCGATCGCGGTCTACACACAGGTCACCTACGCGGCGACCGACCAGCTCGACATCACTGCGGGTCTTCGTTACACCGAGGATGAGAAGGACGCCTTCGTGTTCAACGAAACCCTCAATCACTTATCCATCGCCGACCGGCTCACAGCCAGCGACAAGTGGGACAACGTCAGCTACCTGCTGCGTGCCAACTACAACGTGCGCGACGGGCTGAACTTCTACGGCAGCGTGTCCACCGGCTATAACAGCGGCGGCTTTAATTCCCGCGCCGGCTCAGTGTCGGCGTGGGAGTCCGTGGTCGACGAAGAGACCGTCACCAGCTACGAACTCGGTATGAAGAGCGAGTGGCTCGACCGTCGGGTGCGTGCGAACGTGGCGATCTTCTACAACGACTACGAAGATATCCAGCTCGCGGTCTTCGAAGCTGGCTCGGGTGGTGCTTCCAGCCGCCTGGTCAACGCCGGTGCAGCGACTTACCAGGGTATCGAGCTCGACCTGACCGCCCTGCTCACCGAAGAGCTGTCACTCGACCTGACCTACGGTTACCTCGATGCGGAGTTCGACGAGTACCTGGCGTTGAACCCGGCGACTAACATGGAGGAAGACATCTCCGACATCGCCACCGTAACCCGTGCGCCGGAGCACACCGCGTCGCTGAACCTCAGCTACGTGAAGCCCTGCGACTTCGGTACGTTCTCCGCCAACATTGGCGCGACCTATACCGACTCGATGGTCTTCCACCCGTTCAACAACCAGTTCGATTCTGCTGACGACCGCACGCTGGTCCACGCGCGTATCGGCATGGGTGAAATGGGTATGGGTGAACACGGCAAC
>CAYGOX010000240.1:3734-6221 GCA_964351485.1 uncultured Halioglobus sp. | reverse complement strand
CGTTCAGGCGCGTGACCCAATCATGGGGGGGGGGGGGAGACTCTAAACTGGTTGTCGACGTGGGCGCACACTGGCTGCACCAGAGCGTGTTCTACTCGCTGGCTGGCTGCAAAGTCGAGGCGTTTAACGTTCCGACGACCTTCAACAAAGATCGCGTCAAAGCCCTCGCTGCGCACTACGACATCAACCTGACACCGATTGATCAGCTGGAAACCGGGGAATGCTTTTACGGGCTGGAAGAGAACAGCGTGGACATCGTGCTGTTTACGGAAATACTCGAACACATCACGTTCAACCCGGTGCGCTTCTGGAAAATCGTTTACCGCATGCTCAAGCCCGGCGGCAGGATTATTGTGACCACGCCCAACTATTACAGCCTGAGTGGACGCGCCTACAATCTGCGCCGGTTCTTATCCGGGGGTGGCGCCGGACTGACCGTCACGCGCATCTTTAACGAACGCACCTACGGGCACCACTGGAAAGAATACAGCCTGCGCGAAATCATCGAGTACTTCGCACTGCTGTCGAGCGATTTCAAATGTGTCGTGACTGACTACACCGATGATGCCGACCCGGAAAGTGAAGCCAAGGGGCTTCTCGCCCAGCAGCTGCCGCGGGTGTTTCCGTTCCTGAAACCGGGGCTGCACGTGGAAGTCGAACTGGTGTCGAAAACCCAGGGTATTACCCTGGTGCCCGGTCAATTCTAGCGCGCATCGCGCATAGATCAGCCTTCGAATTCAGGACTCCCCGGCGCCCGGTAACGATCCAGCGGACTGCGTTTGGCATCGCTGCCATAGTAGTGACCGGAGCCGTGGGGCTGACCGAATAGCAGGTGAAGAATAGCGCGCGTTCCCTCTCGCGGCGGCTTCATACCCAACTCGGCCGGGGCTACGCCCTGGCGCTGTGCGGAGGGACGCGTCAGGTCAGTCTCGATATAGCCCGGGGTGCAGGCGTTGATCAGCAGGCGCGGATGTTCGCGCGCCAGGATCATTGTGTAGAGCGATACGCAGGCCTTGCTGAATCCATAGGCGTTGCCAATGTCCTCGCCGCGCTCTGACGCAGCAATCGCCTCGTCGATCAACGATTCCACCGCGGGCCAGCCCACGCCGGCATCGGTAAAGAACGCCTGCAGCGATGCGCTGCAGGTCGCGACGAAGTTCGGCCCCGACGCCGACGCCACATTCACCACCCGTCCGCCATCGGCAATGAGGGGCATAAAGGCTTCGCAGACGCGCACCACGCCCAGCGTATTCACGTTGACAATGCTGCGCAGTTCGCTTGAACCGAGCCCGATGCCCGCGTTGTTAACTACGCCGTACAGGGGCGTGAGACCGTCGCGTTCGATCTGCGCTTTGGCTTCAGTCACAGACGCATCGTCAGCCACGTCGAGCGTGACGAGATGCAACCGGGAAGCCCAGTGGGGATTTTTGTTGGTGAGCGCCTCGAGCGCGGCGCGACCGCGATCAGCATTGCGCGAACCGAGCAGCACCTCGGTGTCCTCATGCTGCTCGAGTATCGCCCTGACGGTGGCCAGGCCAATGCCCTTGTTGGCACCGGTAACGAGGATTCGCCTCATGGTGTTTGTGCTCCGATAAAGTGGCGACCCGCCGAAGTGTCAGCTAATTTTACAAATACGGGTCCAGTGACCATAGTTTAAGGTTCGGGGCCTGCAGTAACCACCGCCGGCAGAAGGGATTCAAGGCGAGTGGTACGTAACTTGCTGAGATTTTTAGAGTTTTGTTGTTTTTACACCCCGGGCATCCCGAGACACGCAGGCTGAGATTATGACTGGTTCGCTCACTGTATTTGGCAGGTTGTGCCTGGCCGTATCACTGGCCATGACGCTGGTGCTTACCGGCCCGGCGCATTCCGATTCCGAATTGCCGACCAACGTCGACCCCCTGCCCTCGCAGCCGGATCTGGAGCCGTTGCTGTCGATTCTGCGCAATACGCCCGAGAACGGCTGGGTGCGCGTCAACGGCAACGAGATGCAGGACGTGTGGACACCCACCGGGCTGCTGATGTCCAGCACCAAACTGCCCGACTCCAACCCCTGGGGCCCGCGCGGGATCATCTCCGCATACAGCGGTTTCGCGTGGGACAGCCGGCGCGGCGACCTGATCATCTACGGGGGCGGGCACGCGAACTACGGTGGTAACGATGTGTATCGCTGGCGCGGCACCACGCGCGACTGGGAGCGGATGTCGCTGCCCAGCGATGTCGAAACGCTCGACCCGCTTCCCTGGCTGAACCCGGGAATTCGCCGGTAATCGAAACTTCGCCATCGTGATCCTCTTGAATACTTTCCAGTGCGTCCGTCGGACAATCAGTACGTTCGGGCTTTCGGCGCGATCGTGTCGACTTCGTCCGAATGCGTCTCAAGCTGCACCGGCCGATAATCGAACCGCACGCTGCCGTCCGGATCGACCCAGCACAGCGTGTGCTTCATCCAGTCCACGTCGTCGCGGTCGGGGAAGCTCTCGTTGG
>CAYGOX010000240.1:0-3724 GCA_964351485.1 uncultured Halioglobus sp. | reverse complement strand
CTGCCGAGCGATGTCGAAACGCTCGATCCGCTTCCCTGGCTGACGGTGGACGGCCCCAACGCATCACCGCCCTCGGCCCATACGTACGACAACAACATCTACCTGCCCATCGTCGACCGGTTCCTCACATTCGGCGGGCCGACCTTCGGCGGCGCGGGTGACCCGTTCTACTTCGAGGAACCGGACGGTTCCTTCCGCGTGACCGGCCCGTACTGTTTCGACCCGGCCCGAGCAGACGAATACAAGGTCGGCGGGCTGACCGGTTCCCACGCGCAGTGGGACAACCTCTACCTGGGCGTGATTGGCGGCCAGATGTGGGAAAACCGCGACGTGCCGCTGAACCTGCCGACCGCGCCGTTCCCGCGCCACTTTGTTGAGGGCTCCACCGGTTACACGCAGGAAAACGGCAAGGACGTGGTGTACGTCCACGCCGGCTACGGCGTGCTGTCGAAGTACACCGTCAACGATATCGACGATCCCACGCAGGATGCCTGGGAACAGGTCGGCATGGATTTCAGCGTGGGCCCGGGCGCCGGCGCCTACCTGCCCTCGCTCAACCTGTACGTGCGAATCTCTCCCGGACTGTTCGCCTACTGGGATCTGTCGACGGGCAGCCCGACCAACCTGAACGTGGCCTTCACCCCGCAGGGCAATTTCGTGCCCATGTCGACCGGCATCTACAACTATGGCCTGGGCGATTACGGCATGGACTACGACGCGCCCCGCAACCGTCTTCTGCTGTGGGTTGGCGGCGGTGACGTCTGGGCGCTGACGCCGCCGGCCGTGGTATCGCCCACCGGCTGGACAATTGAAAAACTGGAAAGCACCACCGCGCAGATGCCTGCGAACGCCGCCGGCGCCGGCATCCTGGGCAAATGGAAATACATTGAGCAACTCGACGCGTTTATCACGGTACAGGACCGGTACGCCGGCAACATCTGGCTGTACAAACCGGAAAACTGGGTCGACCCCGGCCTGGGCAGCATTGATCCACACATCACGATCACCGAGCCGTCCAGCAAGGGCTACTTCCTGCCCAACGAAGACATCGTCGTGACTGCCGCCGCCTCGAATCCCGCCAGCACCATCACCGAGGTGGAACTGTTGATGGACGGCCAGACCGTCGCGGTGCTGACCGAGCCGCCCTACACCGCGACGGTCCCTTCAGTATTGCACGGCTTCTATACCTTTGAAGCGATTGCCACCGACAACAACGGCAACTCGTTCATTTCGCCGCGAGTGTCGGCCACGGTCGCCGACCACGTCAACAATCCTCCATCGGTGAGCATGACCGCACCGGCCGATGGATCGATCGTCTATTACGTGGAGGGCCGCACGGTGACGCTCAGCGCGCAGGCGAGCGACACGGACGGCACCATCGCCGAAGTGGAGTTCTTCCTCAACGGCGCCTCGCTCGGCGTCGACACCACAGCGCCCTACACCATGACCTGGGAAGCGCAGCAGGGCAATCACACGCTCACCGCCGCGACCACGGATGACACCGGCATCACCGCCACCTCCGACGCCATCGCGTTCAGCGTGACACCGCCCGAAGCGGGCGATCTTGTCATTCTGCAGGACGGACTCGACGGCTACGCGGGCACCAGCGACACCTATCTCGACGGCTTCCATACCACCTTCCCCAAGGGCGGCCTGACGGTGCTCAACAGCCTGGCCAACATGTTCAACCCGCTGGTGCGCTTCGACATCTTCTCCGGTGAAGGCGGCCCGGTGCCCGAGGGAACCAACATCACTTACGCGGCGCTGGCCGTATACAAGTCGTCCTACTACAACTACAGCTACCGGGCGCACCCGGTGCTGCTCGACTGGGTTGAAAGCCAGGCCACGTGGGTGCAGGCCGCAAACGGACTGCCCTGGAACACCGCCGGCGGTGCAGGCATCGGCACCGACTACTCCGCCACCAGCAGCCCGGTGCGCGACACCGGCTGGGAGCCGGGCTGGGTCGTACTGGACGTCACCGAGAGCGTGCAGGCCATGAGCCAGGGCCAACAGGATAACTTCGGCTGGCAACTGCTGGGCACCGGCCCGAACTACCAGAAGGCGTTCCGCGCGAGCGAATACGCGGGCGATGCATCGCTGCGGCCCAAGCTGATCATCCAGGTCGACAACAACGCCAACACCGCCCCGACCGTCGTCCTGACCGCACCCGCACCGGGTGAAATCGTCAGCGGCGACGTTGCCATCACCGCCAGCGCCAGCGATCCGGACGGCTTCGTCACCCAGGTGGATTTCTACTACGACGATATCTGGCTGGGCGTCGACACTACTGCGCCGTACACCTTTTTGTGGAGCGACGCGCCCATCGGCAACCGCCGGTTGACGGCGGTAGCGACGGATGACGTGGGGGATTCAACAACCTCGGAGGCAGTGACGTTTACGGCGTTACCGCCGGGGTGTTAGCCGCCAACACAAACGCTGGCACAGCCTCGAAGCGGTACAACACCGAAATCGACGTGCACTTTCCAGTTTCCGGGTCGGGATGACCGTCTGCCAGACGCTGCACCGCGTGGTATTTTGCCGGGCAGGTGTAGCCGTGGGCGTCCGCCGCGGCTTTTCCCGAAGATAGACCGGTTCTGTCCTGAATACGGATTGCGGCGTGTGCCAGTGAGCCCAGGTCCCAGTAACCGGCCAGGTAACCACTGGCCGTTCCTGTGTCGGCATCCACTTCCAGTCTCAGTCGCGCGTCGCGCAGGATCAGCTCGCTGTCCAGTCGTTGCGCTGCCTGAATAATGCGCAAGTCGAACAGCTCCGTAGTCATGACGCCGTCGCGCAGTTTGCCCGCGGCGGTATTGTGATAACGCGTTTGGTCGGTCACCGGCAGAGACAGGAAAGGCAGCGGTTTGCCGTTTGTACCAATCGCCACCGGCTGCTGACTGGAGTAGATACCCACGTCGACGGCCCCTTCGATGTCACCCGCACGCGGTTCTACCGACAGCAGAATTGTCATGCTCCCGTCGAGGATGGCCGAGTCGCCGAACGCTTCCGCCAACCCCGCCGGCTGGTAACCGCGCACACATCCCATCACCCGCCAGTACTGGTTGTCGATCGTGCGGCTGGCCGCCTGCGCGGCGAAATCGTCGGCCGAAGGGCAGCGGGCAGGCGGCGCCTCGCGCAGTGACAGCGTGCCATCGGATGCCAGCCGCGGCATGGTCAGCGGCTGCTCGATGGTCGGCATGCCGGGGTCGGGAAACGCCTGCGGTGTCGCACAGGGATCCTCTGCCGGGTCGTCGTAGTACCAGGGCGCCAGTGCGGCCTGGATGCGGCCGGGATTTTCCTCATAGGCCTTTCGCTCACCGGGCGGCAGGCCGGCGAGAAAACGCTGCGAATAACCCTGTGCGAAGCCATCGGGACAGTCGCCGGGTCCAGCGCCGGGCTTGACCATTTGAAACCGGGTAACCAGGTAACCGGCGCCCTGTCCCGCCACGCCAGCATCGACCAACGCCGGGCTCGCCACAGCGACGCTGCCTGTCCAGGCAGTGTTTGCCAGGGCAAGACATGACAGACCGACATACAACAGGGGGCGCGTCCACAGGCGCCTGCCTGACCGCCGCATCACGCGAGCACCTCGGCGACCGGCCGCCGCGTTTCCATGGAACGGGTTCCCCAGCGATCCACCGGCAATCCCATAACCTGCTGCACGGTGAGACCGACACGCGTTACCGGGTCGCCGTTGCCCTTGACGTGCAAACCTGTGCGCACCCTG
>CAYGOX010000239.1:675-6234 GCA_964351485.1 uncultured Halioglobus sp. | reverse complement strand
GACACCGATCATCGGCGGTGCTGCGATGCTGGGTGGCCTGATCGCCGCGATGATCGTCGCCAAGATCATGTTCGGCAAGGCTGACCTGACCATGGCACTGAACGGTGCGCTGGCCGGCCTGGTAGCGATTACTGCCGAGCCTTCAACGCCCACTGCGCTGCAGGCAACTATCTTCGGCATGATCGGTGGTGTCCTGGTGGTCTTCTCCATCGTGACCCTGGACAAGCTGAAAATCGATGACCCGGTCGGTGCCATCTCGGTGCACGGTGTCGTGGGTCTGCTCGGTCTGCTGCTGGTACCGGTTACCAACGGCGAGAACTCTTCCTTCAGCGGTCAGTTGATCGGCGCCGCTACCATCTTTGTCTGGGTCTTCGTTGTCAGCCTGATTGTCTGGGGCATCCTGAAAGCGACCATCGGTATCCGGGTCAGCGAACAGGACGAGTACGAAGGTGTGGATGTTTCCGAGTGTGGTATGGAAGCCTACCCCGAATTCGTCGGCGCCGCCGGTGCAGGCAGCGCGGGTCGATAGCACAAGCTTTGCGGGCGCATCCAAGCGATGCGTATTTTTGGGGGCCTTTTGGCCCCCTTTTTTTTTATTTGTTTTTACTGCGCCAAACGCCGTGCAATACGCTCGATGGCTTCAGGTAACTCCTGGAGATTGACGATCTTCGCGTCAGGCGCTTTCTGATCTTCCGGCCAGGGTTTGTTGCGGCCATTCATCCAGACCGTTGCCATGCCCATGTTCTGGGCACCGTGAATATCGTGGTGGGGATCGTCGCCGACATGAATGATCTGCCGGGCGGGAACGCCTGCGCGGTCCAGCGCGGCCTGGAACATGTCGGGGTGGGGTTTGCTGGCGCCGATGTCCTCGGCCAGGTAGGCAAAGTCGAAATATTCTGCCGCATCGGTTTTGTACACATCGGCATTGCCGTTGGTCAGGGCGCCCAGCGTATAGGTTTGCGCGAGTTGCTCCAGTACACCCAGCGCCTCTTCGTACAGTTCTACCTTGTGGCGTTCTGCCAGGAATACCGCAAAGGCTTCCTCTGCGCCGGCGCGCGAGGTCGCCTCATCGTAACCGGCGGCGCGCTGTAGTTCGTAAATGGTCTGGGTGCGCATCTGGCTGACGTGGTGCGCCAACTCGGGATAGCGCTTCCAGACCGATTTCTTGAATTCCCACAACTCATCGTGGCCCAGGTGCTCCATGGTGCCCGGACGGTTGGCCAGCAGCCATTGCCGCTGCTGCTCTTCGGCGCGCAGCAGGGCCGGCTCTACGTCCCAGAGCGTGTTATCCAGGTCGAAGGTGATGACGGTGATGGGCAATCGTTCAGTCCTTGTTGTTGCGCCTGGCGCGGGGGTGTGCGGCGTCGTACACCTTGGCCAGGTGCTGGTAGTCCAGGTGGGTGTAGATCTGCGTGGTGGAGATGTTCGCGTGTCCGAGCAGCTCCTGTACTGCGCGCAAATCGCCGCTGGATTCCAGCAGGTGACTGGCGAAGGAATGTCGAAGCATGTGCGGGTGCACATCCTGGCGCAGGCCGGCGCTGCGGCCCTGCTGACGGAGTCGCGCCTGAATGGTTCGAACACTCAGGCGACCACCGCGGCTGCTGGTAAACAGCGGCCGTACCGACTCGTCGCGGTCGATATCCGGCCGCGCTTTCAGCCAGGCCTGTATGGCCTCGATGGCGAAGCGGCCGATGGGGACGGTGCGTGTCTTGTTGCCCTTGCCGGTGACGGTGAGCAAGCGGGACTGGCCGTCGATATCGCCGATGTTGATCGCCGCCAGCTCCGACAGGCGCAGGCCCGACGAGTAGAACAGTTCGGCGATGGCCCGGTCGCGCAGCGCCAGCGGCGAATCGTCAGTGTTGCCCAGCAGTTGTCCGACCTGGTCGACGTCCAGTGTCCGGGGCAACTGGCGCGACTGCCGCGGCGCCTGCACGGCGGCGGCGGGATTGCGCGGTTCGCCGCGTATGCGCCCCAGGTGATTGTAATAGGAGCGTGCCGCCGAGAGAGACCGGGCGATACTGCTGCCGGCCAGCCCGCGACGCCGCAATTGCCCGACCCAGCCGCGAATATCGGCTTCCATCAGGTTTTCAATCGAATCGTACCCGCTGGCGGCTGCGTAGGCCTGCAGTGAGCGCAGGTCGCGATCGTAATTGGAAACGGTATGGGCGGACAGGCGCCGGACGTCTCGCAGGTAGGTGAGAAAATCGGCGGCAGAAGGCTCGAGGTTCGGCCGCCCTGCGTCTCGCCCGGTCATGGAATCAGGCCGCGTCGGAATTCCGCTGGAGTGTGGGCAGCAGTCGCGCCATGACATCGGCGATGTGGTTGAGGAACAGCGTGCCCACGCTGCTGTGGTAGCGGTTGGCGTCTGCGCTGCCGACGGCAATCAGACCGACCTGCTCGTCGGTGGTCAGCGGCACCAGCGCGGCCGAGCCGGCGTCACCGCAGCCGGGAAACAGGAAGGCCAGTTCTTCCTGGCGCAGCGCGCCGCAGACGGCCTTGTTGCCGCGAAACAGCGCGCCGATGTTGGCCTCGGCGTCGTCCCGCGATTCTACGCGGCACTGTGTGCTCCCCGGAACAGACTGGTAGAGGATCATGCTGGCATAGTCGACACCGAAATCGCCGGTCATGGCGGTGGTGAAGCGCTGGTACAGCGTGTCGATGCTGTCGGCGTCGAGCAGGGCCAGGACCAGCCGGCGTGTCTGCTCGAAGAGTTTGTCGTTTTCACGGGCGTTGGCCGTCAGGGTCTTGAGCCGGTGGCGCATGTCGATGTTGCGCTCGCGCAGTACGCTGACCTGCTTTTCGACCAGCGAGACAGCGCCGCCGGAGGCGTGATCGATCTGCAGGTAGTCCAGCATCTCGGGGTTGCGTTGCAGGAAGTCGGGGTTGTCGCGCAGGTACTCGGCGACAGATTCGTCGTTCAGTTCAGTGGTGAACGCGTGCGTGGTTGCGGCCTGCTCGTTTCTCGATGGCATGTGTGTGGCTCCCTGGTACGTACCCTGATTGCGGCCGCTTGTGCGGCTGTCAGATTTTTATCGTTCCCTCGAACACCACCGCCGTGGGTCCGGTCATGATGACGGGCTTATCTTGCCCGTTCCACGTAATAGAAAGCTTACCGCCGGGCAGGGCGGCTGTCACGGAATCGTTCAGCCAACCCGCAGAAATACCGTAAACAACGGCGGCGCAGGCACCGGTGCCGCAGGCCAGGGTTTCGCCGACACCGCGTTCGAAGACGCGCAGGCGGATGTTGTCCCGGTCCACCACCTGCATGAACCCTGCGTTCACCCGTTGCGGAAACCGCTCGTGTCTTTCAATCAGGGGCCCCAGTGTGGCGACGGGCGCATTGTCGACATCCTCCACGCGCAGGACGGCGTGGGGATTGCCCATGGAGACCGCGCCGATTTCCAGTGCCTGGCCGTCCACCTCCAGCGGATAGTGCACGCTGCGCGCGTCGGCTGTGAAGGGAATTTTCGCCGGTTCCAGAATGGGTACGCCCATGTTCACTTCGACGTTGTGGTTGCCCTGCATACGCAGCTCGATGACACCGGTATTTGTCTCGACGCGGATCACGCGCTTGCGGGTCAGTTTCTTGTCGCGCACGAACCGTGCGAAACAGCGCGCCCCGTTTCCGCACTGCTCCACCTCTTCCCCGTCGGCATTGAAAATGCGGTAGCGAAAGTCGACGTCGGGCGTGCGCGGCGCTTCAACCACCAGCACCTGGTCGCAGCCGATCCCGAAGTGGCGGTCGGCCAGGCGGCGGATGTCGCGCCGGCGAATGCGATAGCGCTGGCTGATCAGGTCGATGACGACGAAGTCATTGCCGGTGCCGTGCATTTTGGTGAACTGGAGTTGCATGTGTCGTTAACCGGCCTTGCTCAATCGGGCAGGCAGCGCTCACCGCGCAGCAGGTCGTCGAGTGTTTCGCGCTCGCGAACAACGGTAGCGGTATCCCCGTCTACCATGACCTCGGCGGCCCGCGTGCGGCTATTGTAGTTACTGCTCATCGTAAAGCCGTAGGCGCCCGCGCCAAACATGGCCAGCACCTGGCCCTGTGCAAGCCTGAGTTCGCGCGCTTTGCCCAGGAAATCGCCGGTTTCGCACACCGGCCCGACGATCTCCCAGATCGCCGACTCGCCCGCGCCGCCCTGTGTCACCGGCTGGATATCCAGCCACGCCTGGTAGAGCGCGGGCCGGATCATATCGTTCATCGCGGTGTCGACCAGCGCGAAATTGTGGTCGGGCGTCTGCTTCAGATATTCCACCTGCATCAGCAGCAGGCCGGCGTTGGCCGCGATCGAGCGCCCCGGTTCGAACATCAGGGTCAGCGCCCGGTCGCCGAGCGTGTCGCGCACGGCGCCGATGTAGTCGGCGATGGAGGGGGGCGACTCGTCCTGGTAGCGCACGCCGAGGCCGCCACCGAGGTCGAGGTGCTCAATGGTAATGTCGTGGTCTGCCAGTTCATCGATGAGGACCAGCAGGCGCTGCAGCGCGTCGATAAAGGGGCTGATCTCGGTCAGCTGGGAGCCGATATGGCAATCCAGCCCCACCACGCGGACATTGGGCAGCGCGGCGGCACGTTGGTATACCTGCACCGCCTCTTCCATGGTGACGCCGAACTTGTTTTCCCGCAGGCCGGTGGAGATATACGGGTGGGTTTTGGCGTCGACATCGGGATTGACCCGCACCGATACCGGCGCGACTTTGCCGACGTCGCCCGCCACGCGGTTGAGTACTTCCAGCTCTGCGGCCGATTCGAGGTTGAAGCAGGCGATGCCCAGTTCGAGCGCGCGTGCCATCTCCGCCGGCTGCTTGCCGACGCCGGAGAACACGACGCGGGCCGGATCCCCCCCGGCGCGGATCACGCGTTCCAGTTCACCGCCGGAGACGATATCGAACCCCGCGCCCAGTCGGGCCAGCACGTTCAGCACGGCCAGGTTGGAATTGGCTTTTACCGCATAACACACCAGGTGGTCGCAGCCGGCCAGGGCCGCCTGATACTGGGAAAAGGCGTCCTCCAGCGCAGCCCTGGAATAGACATAGCAGGGCGTGCCGAAATCCTCGGCGATACGGGCGACGCTGACGTTTTCGGCCATCAGCTCGCCATCGCGGTAATGAAAATGGTTCACGGGGCGGTTTCCGGTGACGGTTCAGTGGTGCTCTCGGATTCCCCGGTGGCCGGATCGGCCGGTTCGGACACCTCGACCGGTGCCTCATCCGACGGCAGGTACAGCCCGCCGGTTTGTCCGCAGCCGGCCAGTGTGGCTGCGACCAGGAGTAGCATCGGGACTGTGGAGGGGTAGCGCATGGCGGCGTCCGGTTCAGGTTGTGCGAAGCAAAGGTGGCGCGAATTATACCGTTGCCTGGAATGCGGGTCGATCAGCCCGTATGATGGCGCCACGCTGATTGCACAGCACGAGAACGGGCCATGAACGAAGCAGAATTCCACGAACGTATCGACGGTCTCTTCGAGGACATCGAGGTGGCGCTCGACGACATCGATTCGGACTTGGACTACGAAAATGCCGGCGGTGTCCTCACGGTATCCTTTGAAAACGGCACCAC
>CAYGOX010000239.1:230-665 GCA_964351485.1 uncultured Halioglobus sp. | reverse complement strand
TCAGCCGCCAGCCACCGACCCGGCAGCTCTGGCTCGCCACGCGTTCCGGGGGCTTTCATTTCGCCTACGACGAGGCAGTGCAGGACTGGCGCAACACCCGTGACGAGAGCCTGTTCAGGCCGTTCGTCATCGAGCAGATGCGCGAGCAGGCCGGTCTGTCATTTACCTGGCCCTGATGCACACCCGCTCTGGCGGCGCTTACCCCGGCCGCTGATCCAGTCGCGCGAGCGCATCGGCCGCGGCCCTGGCCACCTGCGCCGGCGCGGTGCCGCCCAGGTGATCCCTCGCGGCCACCGAGCCTTCCAGCGTCAACACCTCGAAGACATCCTCGTCGATCGTGTCGCTGAAGGCGCGCAGGTCGTCCAGTGACATTTCCGAGAGATCCCGGCCGCTGTCCACGCCCTCGGCGATAGCCTTGCCCACCACCTCGTGGGC
>CAYGOX010000239.1:0-220 GCA_964351485.1 uncultured Halioglobus sp. | reverse complement strand
AGGTCGGTGGCGGTAGAGAAGCCGCGCCGGGCCGCCTCGCGCATTGCCTCTACATTGGGTGCAATGGCCGGCACCATGTCGGCGAAGGCGCGCAGGGAGTCGAGCACGGTGTCGATCGTGTCGAACAGCGGCTCCTTGTCCTCCTGGTTGTCCTTGTTATAGGCCAGCGGCTGGCTTTTCATCAGGGTCAGCAGCGATACCAGATGGCCGTTGACGCGTC
>CAYGOX010000238.1:0-6236 GCA_964351485.1 uncultured Halioglobus sp. | reverse complement strand
AGGTGACGGCCTACCTGGGCGGTGCCGACCCCCGTGACCCGGTGATATCCCCGGAGTTGGCGGACCTCGGTAACTTTCCACCGAGCCTGCTGGCCTCCGGTACCCGGGATGCGCTGCTCAGCGCGGCCAGCAACTTCCATCGCGCTCTGCGCCGTGCGGGCAGGCCGTCCGATATCCTGGTCTACGATGCGATGCCGCACTCGCACTGGTACGCGCTGGACCTGCCCGAGAGCCGCGAGTTTTATGAATTCCAGGCGGCGTTTTACCGGCAGCATCTGGGCGACTGAGTTGCTCGGTATTTTCCGTTGGTTGACAATAAACTTATAGATAAGTTAATTTAACCCAAACCGAACGCTGTCTGTAGCGCAAGCCTGAGAACGATTCATGAACCAGCCCGAGCTCGACTTTCAACCCGTTTTGCCTATTCGCGATCACGCAGCGCTGCGCGAGGCGCTGGAGGCCGGAGATATCCCCACGCTCCTGATGGTGCTGGCGCAGTATGAGCCTGATACGCCGCTGCTCGATGCCTGTGCACCCTATATCGGCTCGATCTTCGAGCCGGAGAAAATGGTGCCTGAATCTCTGGCCGGGCAGCTTCGCGAGCGGCTCTTCCATGTGTTAACCGCCGAGCCGGCCGCGACGCCCGTTTCCCTGGACGATGCCACCCTGGCGCGGTTGCTGAGTATCGAGGTGGGCGAACCGGTTGGCGCCGAGTTCGTCCCGATGCTCAAGGAGCAGATGGGCTTCGATGCGCCCGAGCAGCGCAGTGCGCGGCCCGGGCGCAAGGCACCGGCTGCGGATTTCAATGTACTGGTAATCGGGGCGGGCCTGACCGGCCTGCTGGCGGCTATCAAGCTGGACGAGGCCGGCTACAACTTCCAGGTGATTGAAAAAAATCCCGAGGTCGGCGGCACCTGGTGGGAGAACACGTATCCGGGCTGCGCCGTCGATACGCCCAGTCACTTTTACTCCTACTCCTTCGAACTCAACCCGAACTGGTCGCACTACACCCCTAATGGTCCCGAGTTCCAGCGTTATCTGCTGGCGGTTGCCGAGAAGTATGCGCTGCGGCGGCATATCACCTTTGAGACCCGGGTTGTCGGCCTGGAGTGGGATGAGGCGGACAACCTGTGGGTGGTGACGCTGAGCGACGCCAGTGGTGAGCGCACGGTGCGCGCCAACGCGGTCATCAATGCGCACGGGCCGGTAAATCGCTGGTCGATGCCCAATATCCCCGGTCTGGATACCTTTGCCGGGCCGGTCATGCACACTGCGGGCTGGGACAGTTCGGTCGATCTCAAGGGCAAGCGCGTCGCCATGATCGGGACCGCCGCCAGCGGCGTTCAGCTAGGCGCCGCAATCGCGCCCCAGGTGGGCGAGTTGATAGTGTTCCAGCGCTCGCGGCACTGGGTAATGCCCAATCAGTTGCAGGCGGTATCGGCACCTGTGCGGTGGGCCCAGAAGCACATACCGGGTTACAAGGAGTGGTTCCGGTTTCGCGCGTACTGGTTCGCCGCCGATGGTCTGTACGAGAACATTTGCATCGATCCGGACTGGGAGTGCGCTGACGGCAGCTCGGTGTCTGCCTACAACGAAAACGTGCGCCAGTTCTGCCTGGCCAATTACCACGACAAGCTCAGGGATCGCCCGGACCTGTTGGAGAAACTGGTGCCGGATTACCCGGTGTTCGGCAAACGCATTTGCATGGATATCGACTGGCTTGAAACGCTGTGTCGGGAGAATGTTCGTCTGGAAGACAACACGCTGGACCATATTGAATCCGACGCCATTGTGCTCACCGACGGCAGCAGGGTGGAGGTGGATGTCATTCTCTGCGCCACGGGTTTTGATATTTCCGATATGACGGGTGGCCTGCGCATCATCGGTCGCGACGGGCGGAACCTGAAAGAAGAGTGGGGCGAAGACGATCCGCGCGCCTATCTCGGCATGACAGTGCCCGGTTACCCCAACCTCTTCCTGACGGTGGGTCCCAACAGTGCGCCGAACCACGCCGGAGGACAGAACATCACTTCGGAAACCCAGGTGCACTACATCATGGAGTGCCTCGAATTACTGCAGCAGGAGGACGCCGCCGCCCTGGAGCCGACCGCCGAGGCGACGCGGCTATACAACGCGGATATCGACCAAACCCTGGAAGGTTTGATCTGGTCGCACCCGAAGGCCGCCAGTTACTACAAGAACAGCAGCGGCCGCGTCTTCCTGTCGTGCCCCTACAAACTGGTCGATTACTGGCTGATGACGCGTTCTCCCAAGCCTGCCGATTACCATCTCACCAGGCGCACGGCGCGTCACGTGGCCTGAGTTGGGCGATAGCGCGATGTGCCAGGCGCATTCTCTTTCTTGCGAGCCGGCGTTCGCGCGGGCTATAGTCTCGACTTCAATTCGCGAGCCAGTCGTGGCGCAAGGGAGAGCTTCGCAGCATGTCGGGCAAAGCCGGAAAGACCGGGGCAAAGAAAACATCTCAAAAGTCTGCAGATAAAAAAGCACAAGCCAAGGTCAAAACCAAAACCAAAGCCAAAGCCAAAACAAAAGCCGGCGCAAGTAAGCCGGCTGGTAAGCGTGTGCGCAAAGCTGCGGCCAGGAGCAAGACTCCGCAGGGCGCCGAGGCCACCACCGATCGCCGTTCAAGGGCGGGTCGTCCGCCGCGACTTTCGCGCGAAAAGGTGTTGAATGCTTCGATGACGCTGCTCGAGCAAATGCCGGTCGAGCAGTTTACGCTCGCCAGGCTGGCGAAATCGCTCGATACCGTGTCTATGGCGCTCTACAACTATTTCCCGAGTAGGGACGCGTTGCTCGAAGCCATCGGTGACCATGTCTGTATGCAGTTTGAAATGCCGCCACCCAGGCGTAATCAGCGCTGGCAGGACACACTCATGCAGTGGTTGTGGTCTTTCAAGGACCATGCAGAGCGCTATCCGATTGTCATCAAGGTCATGGGCGTGAATGGCAACAGCTCTCCCGGCTGGCTCAGAATCACCTTGACGGTGTCACGGACGCTGCACGAACAGGGTTTCCGTGGCCATGACCTGGCCCTGCATACCTGGCTGTTTTGCAGTTACGCCATTGCGGTCGTGTTCAATGAACTCGAGGGTAGCGTGTTCAGGTCGGGCATCTCCCTGTCTCACATCGACAAGCTGGAACCGGACGAACAGGAATTCCTGCTGATGCTGCGCAAGCATAACCTTACGCTGACCTCTGACGAGGTGCTGGACCTCGCCTTCCGCCAGATGATCGATAATCTCGAGCGCGAGGTGGAGCGCATCCAGGGGCAGTGATCGCAAACGCCCTCACCGCTAGGCGCTGAAAATCGCCTCGTGAGCCAGGCGCAGCTCGCGCTTGAGAATCTTGCCCGAGGGGTTGCGTGGCAGGTCATCGGCGAACAGGATTCGCTTGGGCGCTTTGAAGCCGGCCAGTTTTTCCTGGCAGAAGCGCAGGATAGCGTCCTCGTCGGGCTGCGCGCCGGCCTTGGGTACTACAACGGCGGTGACGGCCTCGACCCAGTGCGGGTGCGGCAGGCCGATAACGGCGACCTCGGCCACCCAGTCCAATTGGTAGATGGTTTCCTCAACTTCCCGCCCCGAGACGTTTTCACCGCCGGTCTTGATCATGTCTTTCTTGCGGTCGACGATTGTGAGGTAGCCCTCATCGTCCAGCGTTGCCAGATCCCCGCTGTGGAACCAGCCGCCGCTGAAGGCCTCGGCGGTTTTCTCCGGGTTCCTGAAATACTCGGTCAACAGCTGTGGCGACCGATGTACGACTTCTCCGATGTCCCCGACGGCCACATCGTTGCCATCATCGTCCACGACCCGTGTTTCCACGTGCAGGACCGGCCTGCCGGCTGAGCCGGCCTTGCGCAGCTGATCGGCGGGCTTGAGGATGGTGGCGACCGGCGCGATTTCGGTCTGGCCGTACAGGTTCCACAGCTGCAGTGCGGGCAGGCGTGTCTGTATCTCCTTCAGGACTTCGATCGGCATGATCGAGGCGCCGTAGTAGCCCTTGCGCAGTGCCGAGAGGTCCGTCTTGTCAAAGTCGGGATGGCGCAGCAGCGATATCCAGACGGTCGGCGGCGCAAAAAAAGATGTAATGCCCTCACGGGACAGCAGCGCAAGCAGGTTGTCCGGCCCCGGATCGTCGGTAATCACGTTGCTGCCACCGCATTGGATCGACGGCCCCAGGAAGCAATCGAGTTGCGCGCAGTGATAGAGGGGCAGGGCGTGCAGCAGCTTGTCGTCGGTTGCAACCTCTGCATCCGCGAGGATGCTGCCGTACTGCCACAGGACGGCGGCGTGACTCAGAACGGCACCCTTGGGCGCGGACTCTGTGCCGCTGGTATAAATAATCTGGGCGGCGTCGTCGCTGCCGATAGACGGCAGCGTCAACAGGGGCGCTGCGGCAGCCAGTTCGTCGAGCGGCCGCAGGCCCTCGGGCGCGGGGCTGTCCAGCTGCAGCCAGATCAACTGCTCCACCGCCGGGCACCGGCTGGCCGCCGCCCTGGCGGTCTCCAGTTCACTCTCGCCCACCAGCAACAGGCGCGCACCGCTGTGATCGATGATGTAAGCCGCCTCTTCCTCGTTGAGCATGAAGTTAACTGGCACCAGCACCGCGCCACAGGCGGCAAGCGCGAAGCGGGCGGCGGCGAACGCGTTTGAATTGCGCGACAGGATCGCGACCCGGTCGCCGGGGTTGATGCCCTCGGCGGCCAGTCCTCCGGCGATGCGCAGGCACATTGCGTGAAATTCACTGTAGGTCCAGCTGACGGACTGTTGCCCAATAGCCGGTTTGTCGGGATAGCGCGCTGCGGTGCGACGCAGGGTGTCGATCAGGGTTTGCTGTCTCAGTGACGCATGGGGCATGCAGGGATAACTCCTGGATTGAGCGTTTTCGGGGTGGCGTTTTATCGGTATTTTTTGTAGATTAATTTAATGATAAGTTAAATGTCCAGCGCTGTGGCTGCCCAACCGGTTTCCGGCCTGAACAGTCGCGCGTCACTCACGTAAAGAAGGGTACAACATGTCAGGTACACACGCCCACTTCGGGTTTAGCAAACTGCTGGTTAACGATCTGGAAGCGGCTGCGACGTTCTATTCGAGCGTCTGCGGGCTGACGGAGCTGGCGCGCGTGACGAGCGACATTGCCGGGCGCCCCATCAGCGAAATCATGTACAACCCCACCGGCGAAGGTGGTGCCACCTTCGTGCTGCTGCAATTTACTGACAGCGATGCCCGCGGCAGCGACGAGGTGATCATCGGTTTCCAGACAGACGACGTGGACGCCTTTGTCGAGCGCGCCGTTGCCGCCGGGGGCAGTATCGTCGAGGCGGTAAAGTCCATGCCGGAGCACGGTGTTCGCGTGGGCTTTGTAGCCGACCCCGAAGGGCACCTTATCGAGGTCGTCGAGTTGCTGGCCGGTTAGGCGCCGCTCCCTCAGGCAGCGCCGACGTACATGGGAGTCACCGGCGCTTCTTCCGGGTACGCACTGGGGCCGCCCATGTCGTAGGCGGCGTTCAGCGCGGCGATGAAGGCGGCGTCATGCAGCGGGTCACTCGGGGTTTCGATAGCGATACCCTGTGAGCGCACATCGTCGATCATCATTTCAATCGCCTTGTCCTGGGTCAGGTCGTCGGTACCGTCCATATTCTTTTTCAGCTCATCGAGGTCTTCAAAGACCTCGGCTGACCAGTGCACCAGGAAACGCAGTTCGTCCGTACTGTGGCGGGCGATAACCTCGTCGCCCGTTTTCAACAGCCAGTGGTCCGGGTCCTGCGGGTCGCCGCTAAAGAGCGTGTCGAAGCCCAGGCCGGCGGGGCGCTGCTGGTCCAGTGGACCGTTCGCTTCGCCGCGGTGAAACATCATTTCGTTCTGTACCACCACGCCGCGGTTGTAGATCGGCGGCGTAAGACGCGCGGGTTGCTCCAGGGGGCCGTTCGGCCAGAAGGTGAAGCCGCTTTGTGGACAGTGCGAGAACCAGGTGATGACCTGGGCCATCTTGATCAGATAATCCTGGAACAGGCCGGATTTCCCCATCACCGCGCACAACCAGGTCGGTGAGTTTTCGTAGCGCACGCCGCGAAAGCTCGGGCTGTCCAGGTGCCCCGGATCGAGATTGCCACAGGGCCCGTTCACGTTGAACAGCATCATCTGTGGTTTGGCGTATTTTGCGCCCCAGTACTGCCGGGCAAGGTCCAGGAATTTTTCGTTGTAGAAGCAATCCTGTAT
>CAYGOX010000237.1:0-6246 GCA_964351485.1 uncultured Halioglobus sp. | reverse complement strand
ACCGGTAAAAATCATGTGGTCGAAGGGCAGCCCGGAGAAGGCCTGGCCGACCTCGGGCCCACCGTCGAACAGCACGACTTCTTTGGGGTCGTAGGCCTCTTCAATCATCTGCGCCATGACCGCGGAAGTAGCCGGCGTGTATTCAGAGGGTTTGATCATCGCGCGGTTGCCCGCCGCCAGCACGCCGGCCAGGGGAGCAAACACCATGTTCACAGTGAAATTCCAGGGGGCGATGATGCCGACCACGCCCAGCGGCTGGTACTCGATGCGCGAGCGGCCGCCGAGCAGGTTCATCGGGAACATGGTGGGGCGCTTTTCGGGTTTCATCCAGCTGCGCAGGTGCTTGATGGAATGCTTCATGGGTGCGATGGCCGCGCCGATGTCGGTGAGCAGGCTGACCTCGCGTGAGCGGCAGGTGAAATCAGAGTTCAGCGCCTCGACCAGCTGATCGCTGTATTTCACCATCACATCGATACCGCGCTGGAGCCGGTCGATGCGCGTCTCTGCCGTCACTACCCCCTCGGCGAGGTAGTCGTCGCGCTGCGCCTGCAGCGCCGCTTTCATGGTTTCTTCAATGTCGCTGACGTTGAGCAAAGTCTCTGGAGCATTCATGGTGATTTCCTCGCGCAGTGGCCCGGTACTGAACCGGTGACGGATAACGGTGTGAGTATAGTCACGGACTGGTGAAAATTTAACCGCCAGCATGGGTCATATGTGGCCAGCGAGGAAAGTGCGAGCCGTTTCCTTTGCAAATGCCGGTGCGATGTTGATTAAATTGCCGCATGACCAAGGCCAAACCCGTCCAGGATGACCGCACGCCGTCGCCGCCCTACGGCTATTCGCGCGTGTGCACACACAGCCGCGAGGAGCAGATTCATATCGTGGCCCAGTTCCATGCGCACAAAATCCGCCCGAGCCGGATCGCCTATCGCGTCGGCATCGATATCGCCTTTATCGAGGCGCTGCTCGCCGGCGAGATCGAGACGCAGCGTTTTCCGGCACTGGTCCAGCGCTACCGGCGCAAGCGGTACCAGCAGCGCATGGCCGACGCCACGCGGCGTTCGGGTGTCGCGCGTTATGAGCTGCAGCAATCCATCGAGCGTGAATTCGAACAGGAAGTTGGGTTATAGTTTTGGCCCTGACGGACAGGAGCAGAACATGAACGCAGCGTTGCAACGGTGGCACCAGATGGTGGAGGCAGGCTCCCTCGATGCCCTGGACGACATCCTCGCCCCGGACTGTGTCTTTTTATCCCCGGTGGTTCACACGCCGCAGGAAGGCCGCGAGATTACCAAGCTGTATCTCACCGGCGCATTGAACGTGCTGCACAATGGCTTTCACTACATCAAGGAAGTGGTCACCGACAAGCACGCTGTGCTGGAATTCGTGTGTGATGTCGACGGGATCGTGGTCAACGGGGTCGACATCATGACGTTCAACGAGGACGGACAGATCTCGGAGTTCAAGGTCATGGTGCGGCCGGTCAAGGCGCTGAACATGGTCCATGCCAAGATGAAGGCAATGCTCGAGGAACTCTCGGCCTGATGAATCGCGCGGCGGCCAGGGTGCTGCGCACCGACCGCCTGGGCCGGGGCCTGCGCCTGTGGGTGCTGCTGGCCGGCCTGTTCTGTGCCAGTGCCTTGCCGCTGGCCGAATCCACCCACTTCCACCTCGACGGCGATCTGCCGGTATTTTGTCAGCTCTGCTCCGGTGTGTCCGATGCATCGCTGGCGGCTTATGCGCCCCAGACTCTCGATGACGTCGCGCGCCATGCGACGGCAAGCCCGCACACAGTCGGGTGCGAGCAGCGCACCGCATCTCCCTTTCAGCCCCGGGGTCCCCCCGCTATCTCCTGAAACGACACAATTTCTGTATACCGTTTTTTAGGAGCTAACAATGAAGAAGTTTCTTTTTGCGCCGGCGCTATGCGTGGCGGCGTCTGCCATGGGTGAATCACGGCCTCTCGAACACGTACTGGTATCAGTTCCCCTGCACAAAAAAACTGCCGAGACAGCCCTGCCGGTTACCGTTCTCAGCGGCGATGAAATGCGCCGCGCCGCGACCGCGACGCTGGGCGATACCCTTGGCAACACACCGGGACTGGCCAATGCCTCGTTTGGCCCCGGGGTTGGACAGCCGGTGATCCGTGGTCAGCAGGGGCCGCGCGTTACAGTGCTGCAAAACGGCACGAGCAGCGCTGATGCCTCCAGCCTCAGCGCCGACCACGCGAACTCCGTCGAGCCCATGCTGGCCGAAAGTGTGGAAGTGCTGCGCGGACCCTCCACCTTGCTGTACGGCGGCGGAGCAATCGGCGGTGTGGTGAACGTGCTTGATGAACGCATACCGACCACGGCATACGAGACCCTCAGTGGCGGCGTTGAGTACCGCTATGACTCTGCCGCGGACATGAGCGTAGGCGTTGTGCGCCTCGATGGCGGTAATGGGCAGTGGGCGTTTCATCTTGATGGACTGATCCGTGACTACGATGACCTGGAAGTACCGGGCATCGCCGTCATGGAGCCCGACGAGGACGAGGATGAGGCCCCGGTCTCGGGCCGGATTCCCAACACGGCCGGTGAAGCGCACAGCTTCACGCTGGGCACCAGTTACCACTTTGAAGGCGGCTTTGCAGGGTTCAGCGTCAGCCGTCTCGAGAATGAGTACGGTATTCCCGGTGGCGCACACGAGCATGGTCACGACGACGACCACGAAGACGAGCACGACGACGAACATGAAGACGAGCACGAAGATGAGCACGAAGACGAGCACGAAGACGAGCATGCTCATGGCGACGAGGAAGAGGGTGGCATTTATCTCGATGTCGAACAGACGCGATACGATGCTGCCGTACACCTGCACGAGCCCGTGGACGGCATCGAGGTACTACGCGGTTTTCTGACTTACACCGACTACGAACACGCGGAAGTGGAGCCCGGTGGTGAAATCGGCACACTGTTCGAAAACGAAACCTGGGAAGGCCGCCTGGAAGTGATCCATCGCGAGATCGGCCCTTTCCATGGGGTGTTTGGCCTGCAGGCAAAGCATGAGGACTTCAGTGCAATTGGAGAGGAGGCGTTTGTACCTCGCACAAACAGCCAGGAGCTTGGCGTGTTCCTTGTTGAGGATTACCACAGCGGACCGCTGACACTCGAAGGAGGACTGCGCATCGACTGGGTGGAACGCGACCCGCAAACAGGTGCGGCCGACGAGCAGGATTTTACCTCGTTCAGTGTGTCGGGCGCTGCGCTGTATGACTATGCAGAAAACTGGCAGTTTGGCCTGGCGTTATCTCGCGCGGAGCGCGCCCCGTCCACCGAGGAGCTGTTCGCGAATATTGAGGGCAGTGGGCCAGAAGACTGGGTTGTCCATGCCGCTACCGATGCGGTCGAAGTCGGGTCTGCTTACATTGATACCGAAATTTCCAACAACATCGACGTTTCGGTGCGCTGGAACACCGGCAATCATTTTGTGGGCCTGACGTTTTTCTACAACGACTTTGAAGACTACATCGGCCTGATTAACACGGGTGAAGAAGTCGAGGAGTCGCCGGTGCTGGCCTATACCCAGACAGATGCACGGTTCACCGGCCTGGAATTCGACAGCCGGTTCCAGGTTGCCTCGATTGGAGAGGCCGATCTGACGCTCGGTGTTTTCGGTGACGTCATTGACGCGGAACTGGACGGTGGGGACGATGTGCCGCGGTTGCCGCCGGCCCGCATCGGTGCCCGCGTGGCGCTTGCCGCGGATGACTGGCGACTCTGGAGCCGCTTCCTGTATGCGGACGATCAGGACAACCCGGGAGTCAACGAAACGTCCACCGATAGCTACCAGCGCTGGGACCTCGGGTCGGAGTACACGCTCGCCCTGGGCGATGCGCAATTGCTGCTTTCGCTGGAGGTGAAGAACCTGACGGATGAGGAGATCCGCTTGAGCACTTCCTTCCTGCGGGGAGTGGCCCCTGAGGCCGGTCGCTCGGTCATTGGCACCTTGCGGTTTACGTTCTAGGCGGCATGGGAGGGCCGGTGCCAACCGGCCCTTGTCCCAGTGAATATTGCTCCACGGCCTGATACAGTGTGTGCCCTCTTCTCTACACGAGGGCATCCATGAACAAGCCCCTGATTGTCGGTATCAGCGGTGCCTCGGGCATTGTCTACGGTATCCGCGCGCTTGAGATGCTCAAGGCGCAGGGTGTGCCGACGCACCTGGTAATGAGTAAGTCTGCGCGGCTGACGCTGCAATACGAGAGCGACATGTCGGCCGCGGCACTCGAGGCGCTGGCGACCGAGGTGCATGCACCGGGTAATATCGGGGCCGCTATTGCCAGCGGTTCCTTCGCAACGGCGGGCATGCTCATCGCTCCCTGTTCGGTACGCACGTTGTCGGAGATCGCGACCGGCGTCACTTCGACCCTCCTCACGCGAGCCGCAGACGTGGTGCTCAAGGAGCGCCGGCGACTGGTGCTGATGGTGCGCGAAACACCGCTGCATACCGGACACCTGCGCTCGCTGACGGCGCTCTCGGAAATGGGCGCCATCATCGCGCCCCCGGTGCCGGCCTTTTACGCGCGGCCCGAGACGGTCGACGATATTGTGAACCAGAGCGTGGGCCGCGCCCTCGACCTCTTTGACATCAACCTGGACAGCGTTCATCGCTGGCAGGGCAAGTAAACTTCCACACCATGACCGGGGACGACATCCATGCCAACCAACCTTTTTGATTTGACCGGGAAGATCGCACTGGTTAGCGGCGCCAGCCGTGGTATCGGCGAAGAGATCGCCCGACTGCTGGCAGAGCAGGGTGCGCACGTGATTGTCTCGAGCCGCAAGATCGAGGATTGCACCGCGGTGGCCGACGGTATCACCGCGGACGGCGGCAGCGCCGAGGCCTTCGCCTGCAATGTCGGCAACATGGAACACATCGAAGCGCTGTTTGGCCACATCCGCGCAACGCACAACCGGCTTGATATCTGCGTCAACAACGCCGCGACCAACCCGTACTTCGGTCATGTCCTGGATACCGACCTGGGTGCGTACAACAAAACCGTAGAGGTCAACGTGCGCGGCTATTTCTTCATGTCCATCGAGGCGGGCAAGCTGATGCGCGACAACGGCGGCGGTGCGATTGTGAACACGGCTTCAATCAACGCGCTGCAACCCGGGCCGATGCAGGGCATCTACTCCATTACCAAGGCCGCCGTGGTCAACATGACCAAGGTGTTTGCCAAGGAGTGCGGCGGCATGGGTATCCGCTGCAACGCGCTGCTGCCCGGCCTGACCAAGACAAAGTTTGCCGGCGCGCTGTTTACCAACGAGGACATTTACAACGCTGCGGTGCAGGGTATCCCGATGGGGCGTCACGCCGAGCCGCGTGAAATGGCCGGTACGGTGTTGTATCTGGTGTCCGACGCCAGCAGTTACACCAACGGCGAATGTATTGTTGTCGACGGAGGTATGACCATTTGAGGATGGCGGCGATGATCTCGAGGGAACAGCGCGCGTGAACAGGAAAGCCGTACCGGAGGTGCTGCGCGAGGAATGCCATGTCCTCGGCCGCCTGCCCCGGGCCGTACTGCTGTTACAGCGCAACGCCATCCTGCCCTGGTTCGTGCTGTATCCCGCATCGCCGGTCAACGATGTCCTCGACCTGCCGCCTGCCGAACTGCATCCGCTGCTGGATGACTGCGCCGCGGTAGCGCGCTTCATACGGCAATACCTGGGTTATCCGAAAACGAATTTTGCCGGGCTGGGCAATGTGTTGCCCGATCTGCACCTGCACGTGATCGGCCGGCGTCCCGGCGATGCCTGCTGGCCGCAACCGGTCTGGGGCAACCTGCCGCAGGGGGGACAGTACACTGCCACGGAACTGCAGCGGTGGCAGGACGAACTGGTGCGCTGCGCCGGGTTGACGCCCGAACCGCTGTGAGGTCGGCATGAACAACGCCGGCCTGCCCCGGGTGATCGTGACGCATCCCCTGCCCGAAGAGGCCCTGCGTCCGCTTGCATCGCTGGCTAATCTCCACATTCTTGCACCCGAGGAAAGTCTGGCGCAGGCCGCGGCGGACTCCGGCGATGCCGCGGGCGTGCTCTGCCTGCTGACTGATCCTGTCGACGCGGCATTAGTCGCGCAGCTGCCGCAGCTGAAGTTCGTCTCAAGCGTGTCGGTGGGCGTGGATCATGTCGATGTGGCCGCGTTGACCGCGCGCGCGATTCCCCTGGGTCACACGCCGGGTGTGCTGGTAGAGGCGAC
>CAYGOX010000236.1:0-6299 GCA_964351485.1 uncultured Halioglobus sp. | reverse complement strand
AAGGGCACCTCCCTGTTTCTGGTGGATGCCAGCCTGCCAGGTTTCAGCCGGGGCAAGAAGATCGAGAAAATGGGCCAGCAGACCTCGGACACCGCCGAGCTGTTCTTCCAGGACGTGCGCCTGCCGGCCAACGCACTGCTGGGTGAACTGAACAAGGGTTTCGTCATCATGATGGAGGAACTGCCGCGCGAGCGCCTGGGCATTGCGGCGCAGGCCGTCGCCTCCGCTGAGGGCGCGCTGGACATCACGGTCGACTACGTGCTGGAGCGCAAGGCGTTCGGCCAGACGGTCGCCAGCTTCCAGAATACCCGCTTCACCCTGGCCGAGGTGAAAACCGAGATTGCCATCAACCGCGCCTACTATGACAAGTGTGCAGAGGCCTATGCCGAGGGCGAGTTGACGGCGGAGGAGGCGGCCATGTTGAAATACGCCAGCACCGAAATGCAGTGCAAGACCATCGATGAGTGTCTGCAACTGTTTGGCGGTTACGGCTACACCATTGAGTACCCGATCTCGCGCTTCTACACCGATGCGCGCATCCAGCGCATTTACGGGGGCACCTCGGAGATCATGCGCGAGCTGGTCGCGCGCTCGATACTCGGGCGCTAGCCCAGACCCATCATCTGCACGATGCCGTGATTGTGGCCGGCGGTGTAACCGCCGTCGACCACAAGCGCGTGACCGGTCACGTAAGCAGAGTCATCAGACGCCAGGAACAGGGCCGCGCCGGCAATCTCCTCGGGCTTGCCGAGCCGCCCCACCTTGGTTTCGCGCACCACATCCTCACGAAACTCGGGCATCAGGCCCATCACCTCGTTCAACAGCGGCGTATCGATAAAGCCCGGGCAGATCGCGTTGCATCGTATGCCCATGCGCCCGTAATCGATCGCGACGTTCTTGCTCAATAACACCACACCGCCCTTGGAGGCGTTGTAGGCGCTGCCGCCCTCGGTGCCGTTGATGCCCTCCACGCTGGCCACGGTGATAATGCTGCCGGAGCGCTGCGCGGTCATGGTTTCCAGTACCGACTTGATCGAAAGGAAGGTGCCCTTGAGATTGATGTCGACCACCTTGTCCCAGGCCTCTTCCTCGATCATCCCCACCGGACCGCCATCGCCGACACCCGCTGCGGTCACCATCACGTCGATCCGGCCGAACGCCTCGACGGTCTGCGCGGCAACGGCGTTTTGCGCTGCGCCATCGGTGACGTCCAGCTGGTGGAATTGCGTTTTACCACCGTGCGCCTCAACCGAAGCCCAGTCGTCGCAGGCATTGCGATCAACGCCCACGACCGTGGCACCCTCTTTCGCAAAGCGCTGTGCACAGGCCAGCCCGATACCCGATGCCGCGCCGGTGATAATCGCCACCCGTCCTTCAAGCGTTGCCATGCTGCTGTCTCCTTTGCGCGTGTCGCGTCAACCAAATTGATAGTCGGCGGGATCGACGGAACGGGTCCAGCGCCACATATCGAGAATTTTCCACGGCCACAACAGCGTCACCTTACCTTCGGCATTCTGGTAAAAGCTGTGATCGATCGAATCGTGTTCCCAGATCAGCTTCGCGTGCAGTTCGCGGAAACGGCGATAGTAGTCGTCGTGAACGTCTTCGCGGCAGACCAGCGTTTCGCTGTCCGACTGCAGCAGGGCCTTGAGGCAGGCCATGATGTAACGGATCTGACACTCACCGTTGAAGATCAGGCTGCCGCCGAACGCGAGGTTCGTCCCCGGGCCGTACATGCAGTAAAAATTGGGGAAGTGCGGCACGGTAATACCGAGGTAGGCTGACGGTTCCAGACCCCACTGCTCAGCCAGCGACACACCGCCCTGCCCGCGAATATCCATCGGCCAGAGGAAGCGGTCGGTTTCAAAACCCGTCGCGTAAATAATGATATCGGCCTCGAAGAACGTGCCGTCCTCAGCGGTAACGCCATCGGCACTGACGCTCGCAACGCCCTGTGTCTGCAAATCGACATTCGGCTGGTGCAGGGCCTTGAGCCAGCTGCCGTTGTCCTGCAACGTGCGCTTGCCCATCGGTGCGTAGTCCGGGATGACCTTTTCCAGCAGCGACTCGTCGGTGACCTGGCCGCGGATGTACTCGGTAAACATCTGGTAGACGAACTCGTTCATCTCGCTGATCGAGCGCTCCTGGTGCGGCCACTGCGGATCGATGAAGATCGTGTCGTAGGCACCGTCACAGGCCGGCCAGAACAACAGGAAGCGGAACCAGCGCGTATAGAACGGCAGGTTTTGCAGACACCACTTCTTCCCTTCGGGGACGCCGTCGTGATAGATCGGGTTTTCAAACATCCACGGCGCCGAGCGCTGGAAAACCGTGAGCTGTTCCACCTCGGACGCAATGGTCGGGACAATCTGGAAGGCGCTGGCGCCCGACCCGACCACAATCACACGTTTGCCGCGACAATCGATTGCGTCATCCCAGGCGGCGGAGTGGCAATACTGGCCGGCGAAATCCTCGACGCCGGGAATATTGGGGAATATGGGGCGGTTCAGCTGCCCCACCGCGCTGATCACGGAGTTCGCCTCGTACTCGACCTCCTCGCCTGCGGCGTTGCGCGCCGTCACTCGCCAGAGTTTCGCCGCTTCGTCCCAGTGCGCACTCACCACCTCGGTCTCGAACTGAAAATGATCCTGCAGGTGATGGTTTTTTACGACGTTTTCGAAGTACGCCTGCAATTCACTCTGCTGTGAAAAATACTGGGTCCAGTGATGCGCCGGCTCGAAGGAATACGAGTACAGGTGGTTGCCCACATCGACCCGTGCACCAGGGTAGCGGTTCTCGTACCAGGTACCACCGACACCGGGGTTTTTCTCCAGCACGACAAAGGGAATCCCCGCCTCCTGCAGGCGGTAGGCGGCGAGCACACCCGACATGCCGCCACCGATCACCAGTACGCGGTGTTGTTCGCGCCGCGCGCGTTCAACCTCGTCGCCCCAGGCGTCGCTGCGCGCATCGTTGCCATCCAGTTCCATTTCTTCGCACATCATCGGCACATAGTCGGCAGGTACTTCCTGGCCCAGCATGAAATTCATCATGCGGTGCACGGTGGCCTCGTCGGGCTGCGGGGGCAGCTTGCAGCCACCATCGCGAAAGGCCTTGATCACCTCGAGGGCCTGCTGACGCACCGCTGCCTTGTCCTCTTCGGACAGGTAGCCCTGATACTCGTTGATGTAGACACCGGCGGGCCGGATCGAACCGTCGAGCAGGCTGGTGTCGCCGCTCATGTGAATCATGCTCATCATGAGTGTGGGAATGCTGGCGTCGGCCAGCGCCGCAGCAATCGCTGCGTCGTCGTCGGGAATATCGTACGCCTGCCCGTTCTGCTGTGCTGTTGTCATGAGTATCCTTTTAGTTGTGGCAGACGCTATGTTGTCGCGGACGCTATGTTGTCGCGGACGCTGTTACAGCGCCATGCTGTCCTCGACCAGGCCGAGCATCAGGGCGCCGGCCTCGGTGTAGATCTTCTCGCTGATGAACGCGTGCTGGGTGCCGGTGTAAATGTCGCGAAACGCGCGCTCCAGCCGGCTGCCCTCGCGGATCGCGGTGGTTCCGGCCGCCAGGTGCGCCCACTGCACGATCTCGCGACTGGCTTCGGTGGCGTAATTAGCCGCGATGCGCATATCGGCCCGCATCGTCGGCGTCAACGCTTCACCCGCGACGATGCGGGATTCCACGTCGGTGAACGCGTGCAGTACCAGGCGATGCGCCGCGCGCCACATCCCCTCATGGTGCGCCAGGTTGCGTTGAAAGGTTGGCTTGTGGGCGATAGAGCTGTCATCTCCCATGCGGGTTTTTTCCTGCGCCAGCGCCACCACATCGTCGATCGCGCTGCGGGAAACGCCCAGGGCCCAGGCTGCATGGCCGCAGGCGGTCAGCGGCATCACGCCCAGGCGATAGGTGGAACCGCCACGCATAGGCTCGCGCGTCATCAACGGGTAGGTGCGCGAGGCCGGGACGAACACCTCATTCATTTCGTAGTTGTAACTGCCGGTGCCCTTCAGCCCCTGCACGTGCCAGCCGTCGGTGAACGTCACGTCTTCACGCGGTACAACCGCCACCAGCATGGTGGGCATGCCGGTTTCGTCCACCACCATCTCCTGGCCCGCCATCGGCAGGAAACCGGCGCAGACATACTCCGAGTGACCGGTGCCGCTGCCGAACTGCCAGGAACCGGTGACGCGGTAACCGCCCTCTACCTGCTCGCCGGTGCCGTTGGGGAAGAACTGCCCGCCCATGGTGACGCGGTTGTCATTGGCCGTGAATACCTCGGCAAATCCGTCGTCGGGCAGATACGCGGCGGCAAAGCACGCGGAGGGGAAATTGGCGATTCCGATCCAGCCCAGCGAACCGTCCTGGCGCGCCAGTTCGATCCAGGTTTCCACCAGTTCGGCAAAGCCCGGTTCGTGGCCGCCGGCGTCACTGGGATTCATGAACTGCATCAGGCCGCTGTCCCACAACCCCTCGACCAGCGGTGCGGTCAGCGTACGGTTGGCTTCACTCGGCCCCGCCTCGCGCAGCGCGAGCGATTCCAGTGAGCGCGCCATACGCAGGCCGGCGCTCTGAACAACTGCATTCATCGTATTGCCTCCGGATCGGTGTTCTCGGCTCGACTGTAACCGCTTGCGGGCAATATCCAAGCTTCTCAATTCCCCTGCCGGGGGCTGGTATCACTTGCTGAACTGGCCCGTCATCCGACCGTACCCACGAGGCCGAAAAGCGACAGCAGGAAGAAACCCAGGGTGACCGTGACGATCGACAGCAGCGAGGTCAGCACCACGATGTTCGCCGCCAGCACACCGTCACCGCGGGCGGCGACCACCATGACATAACTCGAGGCCGCCACCGGCGAGGCCACCAGCAGGAACAGCACCCCCAGCAACTCCCCTTCCACACCGAGCAACAACCCCATGATGACCGCCAGTGCCGGGCCGACACACAGGCGCAGCATGCTCGCCTCCCAGCACACCGGACCGGCCCGATAGAGCTGCGACATATCCATGCTGCCGCCGATACAAATCAGCACCAGCGGCAAAAAGAACGCGGACAGGAAGCTGCCCGTGGTCGCCACCAGCGCCGGTTGCGGCAGGCCCGACAGCGACAGCGCCGCACCCGCCGCGATCCCGATAATGAGCGGGTTACGCACCACGCCCCGCGCGATCGTGCCCACTGTGGTGGCCGTACCGAGCGTCGCATCTAGCACCCAAACAGCGAGGATGTTGTAGAGCACGGTCATCAACGCGATGGGCAGCGCCGCCAGGATCGGGCCCTGCTCGCCGTAGGCTGAATAGGTCAGCGCCACCCCGACAATCGCCAGGTTCGAGCGGAATCCCGCCTGCACCACGATGCCCTGTATCGCGCGCGGGTGTCCGCGCCAGCGCGAATACCACCAGCTCACGGCCAGCGTCAGCAATGTCGCGAGCACGCCGGCCAGCAGGTAGCGCGCCCCGGCCAGCCCCGTGTAATCCACCTGGGCGGAACCGGCGAACAGCATCACCGGCAGCCCGTACCGGAACGAGAGATCGGAAATGCGGTCGTTCAACGCGCGCGGCAACGCGCCGACGCGGTGCAGCAGCATGCCGGCGACGAGCCAGCCGAACGCCGGCAGGGACACCATGAGCGCCGAGAAAAAAAGAGCGTGGGCCTGGGACAGGGACAAGGCGGCTGCGCTTTACTTCACAACAACGTCAAAGAGCGCATTATGCCAGCGTCGGTCAGGCGAGCTCCACCAGGGTATCGGCGATGGCAGACAGCAGGCTGTCGATCTCATCGCGCTCGATCACAAACGGCAGGCCGAGCTGGATCGTGTCACCGCCGTAGCGCACGTAAAAACCCTTCTCCCACAGCCGGTGGGCGACCTCGGAGGGCCGGCGCAACGGCTCGCCGGGATACGGTGCGAACTGCAGCGCGCCGGCGAAACCGAAGTTGCGAATATCGGTGACGTGGGCGGCGCCGCGCAGCGCGTGCAGCCCCTCCTCAAAATACGGTGCCAGCCGGGCAACGCGCTGCGGTCGCGCCTCCTCCTCGAGGATACGCAGCGATGCCAGCGCCGCCGCAGCCTTGCCGCCACGAAGCGCAAGTGCCTCCGAGCAGGTGATCGGTGACATCCAGATCGACCGAGCCGCTCGAATCGTTCGCCTCCCGATCGGCATGGCGCTCGACCCGGGAGGCATCGGCAAGGGTCTCGCAGCAGATCTCGTCGTTGCAGAACTCCTGGCTCGAGGTGCAACCGGCGCCCTGGTCAGCATCGGCGACTACCCCTTTCGCGTGGTCGGCGTGGTGCG
>CAYGOX010000235.1:2202-6310 GCA_964351485.1 uncultured Halioglobus sp. | reverse complement strand
GGGAGGGCACAACCCCGACCGGGAATCGCGCGGGCAGGAAGGGCCCCGCAACCGGCACCCCGAAACCCGACTGGGATCCCGAGCTTCGCGACATTGCAATCCGCGAATCCAATATCGTTCCCGAGCACGCAGAAGCCTTCTCCGAAGTCGCCAGGCGCAACAATGAAATCATTATGATGCGCCCGGTGAATCCGCATGCCACCGACCGCATCATCAGCGGGGCCGCCACCAAGGGCATGAATATCAAGGGCAAGAGCGCAGACTGGGGCCCCCAGGCCGGGATGATTCCGGTTGATCCGATGTACAGCAAAATGGGCACGCCGGACGGAAAGCTCGCCGACGGCGTCACGCCGAAAAAGATCAAGCAGTACGCCGAACTCAATAAAAAGGCCCTGGGCCAGCCCTACGAGGAGTTGGTCGACGGCAAATGGGTAAAACGCAAGGCGAAGAAGCCCATCGCGCAGGAACTGGAAATTGACGGTCCCGACGGCAAGAAGATCAAGGTCCTGGCCGATTTCAGCGATCCGCCGCGTCCGATCACCGCCGACTATGACCTGTTCGCCGTCTCCACCAAGCGCGGCTCCGGCGGCATGGTCGATGATCCAGGCCAGATGGCGGAAATGGGCAAAATCGGGCGCAACGAAGTCGAGACCATGAACCGGCTCAACGATGCCGCCAAACAGGCGGGCTACGAGGGCGGCAACATCGTTCACCACGGCGCGGCCAATCGCTTCGCCAACGAATTCGAGAAAGCGGATTTTCCCATTACCGTCTTTTTGCCCAACGGCAACGTCGAGTTACTGCACTCAGCCAACGAGGTGCGCAAGTTTTACGAGCGCTACAGTGAACGCGGTTTCAAGCTCGACCACATGCCCGGCTGGGATTTCGGTCAGACCACGCAAGCCGGCAAACAGGCCGAAGCCGCTGCCGGGCGCGCAAAACGGCAACAGCGCGCACTGGACGAACGCAAGGCCGTTGAGGACCTGAAGCAAAAGGATCCCCGGACACGTCTGGGCGTTGCGGCGGGCAAGGGCATTCAGGCCCATGACAAGAAAAAAGAACAGGAGGCTGAGAAAGACCCGCTCAAAGCTCCCGATGTGAAAGTCGATGAACGGCAGGCCACCGGCGACAAGCAGGTCGCAGACGCCGCCAAGCCCAAACCCGCAACCGGAACCGGCCGCGGCGACAGTTCGAAAGAGGAGGGTGCGAAAGAGCACGACACCAAAATTGCGATCGGTGGCGGCGGCGTTCAAACATCACCGATAAGCACGATATTTTTCTCGTTTTACTCCGGGGGCTTTTACGAGGAAAGAACCTGGATCGATCCTCCCAAGGAAAAGGCGCCACTCGTTTCTTTGGGTGGAGGCGTCACGTTTGAACTGGAAAGCGCGCGCACGATTACGGGCACGAACGTACACTCTACCGGCAGCCTGGTCGCGATAGGGCAGGATACAACCACTGTCACAGCACCGCCCAAGCCGCCGCCTGCAAAGCCGAAGCCAAAGCCGAAACCAAAACCCAAGCCCGCGCCACCCAAACCGCCGGTTCCGGCCGAACCGATCTTCGTAACGCCACCGGGCGGCACGCCGCTGCCGCCCAAAGAGGAGAAACCACCGCCCAGGCAGGACGGCAAGCTGGAACTGACCGGTGACCAGCGGATCAACGCCGTGCACGTTGTACGCACCAGTGACTGTCCTCAACTCATGGGCGTGTTCAAGGTCGTGAATTCCGGACAGGCGCCCATAGAATATTCGGTCCGGTCAACGGGAAAGCATCTGTCTTTGAAGGCCGACGGCAACGGGACCTCCGGCTCACTGGGACCAGGGGAAAGCGTTTCCGTTTCGGTGTACTTTACCTGCGATAACTTCGGCAAGATGCCCCCGCCCGGCGGCTCGAAAACGCTGTCAGCGTCAATCGATGTGGAAGCAGGCAAGGCCGGCAGGCGTTCGGTCTCAACGACCCTGCGGATTGATAAACCGAAATAAGGAAGCTGGCGCCAACGAGGCCCTCAGACGGGGGTCGCGCTGTGCACCCGCTGCCACTGCGTGGGCGAGGCGCCCGTCCACTGCTTGAAAGCCCGCCTGAATGCACCGGCATCACTGAAACCCAACATGCCGGCAATTTCCTTGACGCTGTACTCGGACTGACGCAAACAGTGCTGGGCGCGCTCCTGCAGACACTCTTCCCGTATTTGGCGGAATGAAGCCCCCGAGTCGACCAGCCGCCGGCGGAAAGTCGAAAGCGGCAGGCCAAAGGCGGCCGCGAGGCTTTCCTGCGTGGGTGTTCCGGCATTCTGGCGCAATGACGCCGCGATAAGCGACGCTACCTGGGCGGCGAGGCCGTGCCGGGTATCGGCAAAAACCGCACACGGAAACACATCGAAAAACGGTTCGAATTCGGCGCTGGTGCGGACAACAGGCAGATCGAGACTCTCGGCCGGGAAGTCCATCGCGTAACAGCGTCCGCCGGACAACACTGGCGCGTGAAAAAGTTTCAGGAACGGCAGGACATCCTCGCGCTCAACCGGCCCAATGTTTACCTGCAATAACTTCATATCGAGTCCCACCAGCCACTCGAACAACTGGCGGTAGGCGAACAGGCCGGTAATATCGACGAGGCTGCTGGCGGGCGTCATTCCCTGGCGCAGGGTATCGAGCCGGAAACTCGCGATAGGGCCGTTTTCTTCGAGGGTCAATTTTCCCGCGCGCGGTGCCAGCATCACAGCGAACCGGGCACAGAGCGCGATAGCCTCGCGCAGCGTACGGGCGGAGAGGGCAGCGCGGCACATCATCTCGACTTCACTGCGCAGCATGGCGGGGTGCTCGTCGACCGCGGCACAATGCGAGTCCAGCAGTTGGACGACTTCGAGGTACCACAGCGTAAATTCACGCACGGAACGGGGCGCGGGGCCCGGGGATGCGATGCCAACCAGGTCGATCTCCCGTTGTAGCAGGTCGATGAGCGGGCCTATGGCTGCTACCTTTTCCTGGGGGCGTGTACGGTGAATGTGCATGGCTGATCTAACAGGGCAACGGTTAGCGCAGCTTAGCAGAAATGTATCGTGTTTGTGGCGATAGCGTCCTGCATCGATCGAGACAGTTGCCGAGGGGAATCGTTATGATGGCCCGCAGACTGGCCACGGGTGGCCGTAGACGTATGAAGAAGCTAAGGGGAGGCAAATGAGCAACGGACTTGAGACTCTGGCGGGCGGAGTGGCCGTCATTACCGGTGCTGGTTCCGGCATCGGCCGCGGGCTGGCAATGGAGGCCGCGGGTGCCGGTATGAAGGTGGTGCTGGCCGACATCGACAGTGGACGCATTGACGAAGTGGCCGCGGCCATCAAAGGCGGCGGTGGCGACGCCATCGCGGTACCGACTGACGTCAGTAAGCCCGAGGCCATAGACGCTCTGGCCGATGCCGCTTATGAGGCCTTCGGAGAAGTGCGGCTGGTCGTCAACAACGCCGGTATCGAAACCCTTGGCTTCAGTTGGGAAATTCCCACAAACGTGTGGGACAAGACGCTCGATATCAATATCCACGGTGTCGTGCACGGAGTTCGCGCGTTTGCACCGCGCATGATCGCGTCCGGTCAGCCTGGCTTTATCGCCAATACCGCCTCCATCGGAGCATTGGGCATTACACCCGTACAGACGGCCTACATCATGAGCAAGCACGCCGTGCTGGCGTTCAGCGAATGCCTGCGTCTGGAGATGGAAGTGAAAAAAGCACCGATCTCGGTTTCGGCAGTACTTCCGGGCCCGGTTACGACGCGCATTTTCACCGACTCGGAAGGAGCGGCAGACCCGGTCAGCCAACATCACCGACAGGCCATGCAGGCCATGCTCGACGCCAACGGTATCGACGGGTATGAGGCAGCGAAAATCATCCTGCCGCAAATTGCCCGGGGCGATTTCTGGGTATCGACACACCCGGACCTGACTCGCGAATACGCGGCCAACCGTGCACGAATGCTGACTGAGCTGGAAAACCCCAGTATGGCACCGGAACTGGCTGCGACATTTGAGGTGGGTTAATCGCCCTTGACCACACCAGCCCGCGCTGCGCTCGCGATCTATCGTACGCTCAACGCGCAGGACGTCGACGACGA
>CAYGOX010000235.1:0-2192 GCA_964351485.1 uncultured Halioglobus sp. | reverse complement strand
CTGCGCGCTGCCGCGGCCGGCTTTTTTGCCAGCACCGAGTCGCCAGTTTCACCCGGCTTGTTCTACGCGTGGTTTTCACAACTGCGACTGACGCTGACCCAGCAGCCCGAATTGCTGGCGCTGGCGAAAAAGTGGTCAACACCCAATGCGGACCGCGACGACTTCACGGACACCGAAGCCGAGGCCTTTCACCGCGAGTTCAACGCCGCGCTGAAACTGGACAAGCTCGGCAACCGGGCACTGGTCTGTGGTCACGCCGAACGGCGCCGCGACGGGCCGTTCGACTACGAGTTGTCGCACTACCACCAGCCACTGGGCTGGGTGCTGGTGTACATCACGGGGGGGAGGGCGCGCCTGCGCACCGGCGTGCGCGAGACAGCGCTGGAAACGGGCGATGCATTGCTGTTTACCGCCGATGCATTGTATTCGCTGGACAGGGCCGCCGACTGCGACAGCTGGAGTCACTACTGGGTCAGTTTTCAACCCATGTCGCTATGGAGCCGCTACCTGCGCTGGCCCGCCATCGGACCTGGCGCGCACTGGCTGCAGGTGCCCGAGGAAAAACGCGAGACACTGCGCCATTCGCTGGACAAACTCCTGCATGTCACTTCGACAGAGTCGTCCTACAAGGTGGAGCTGGAAGCCAACGTGATGGAGCACACCTTGTTACTGTTTGCCGAACTGCTGGACCCAGCCAGTAGTGTCAGTGTGGATTCTCGCATCGTGCGTGCGCAGCAATACATCGAGCAAAACTATAACCGGGAGTTCAGCCTGCAGCAGGTCGCCGACAAGGTGCATATTTCGACATCGCGATTATCGAGCCTGTTCAAATCTGAAACCGGGCAGAGCGTCTTCAGCTACCGGGACGAACTGCGCTTGATAGAAGCCGCCCGGCTGCTCCGCTTCACCGACCTGACCATCGCCCAGGTTGGACGACGCGTGGGTATCCAGGATGCGGCGTACTTTTCGAGATTGTTTCGGCATTACATCGGCGCGAGCCCGCGAAGTTACCGACAGGGTGGAGGCCCGAATTCCCTATGACGTTCCCACAGCTTGAAATGAGCGCGGATGACCTGCTTTCTACAACGCGCACGGTACGCAAACGCCTGGATTACACCAGGCCTGTGCCTCGCGAGTTGATCACCGAGTGCATTGACATCGCCGTCCAGGCGCCCAACGGCTCCAATCAACAGTTCTGGCACTGGGGTGATGTCGACGACGACGAGAAGAAGGCGGAGGTTGCCGCCATTTACCGCGCCGGCATGGAAGCACAGGTGGCGAACCCCGGCTGGATGGAACATATCGATTTTGGCAAGACCGACCAGCAGCGCATTGCCGCCTCTGTCGACTTTCTGGCCCAGCGCATGCACGAGGTCCCGGCAATTGTCATTACCGTGATTGAGGGGAGAGTGGAGGGCGGTGATTTGTTCACGCAGGCTAGCCTGTGGGGCTCGATCCTGCCAGCTACCTGGAGCTTCATGCTTGCATTGCGCGCCCGCGGGCTGGGCTCCGCCTGGACGACCGTGCATTTACACAAAGCCGCAGAGATGGCGCAGTGCCTGGGCATTCCCGCAGAGTCGACCACGCAGGCCGGGTTATTCCCGGTGGCGTATACGGTAGGCACGCAATTCAAGCGAGCCCGGCGCCGTCCGGCTGCGGAAATCACGCACTGGAACAGCTGGAACAAATAAGACCGCGACAAAAAACAGGGCAGGAGAGCGCCATGACAACAAACACGTATTCCCCACAGTCTGCAGTCATCGTCACCGGCGGTGCCTCCGGTATCGGGCTTGCATCGGCGCAGGCACTGGCAGAAGTGGGCAGGCCCGTCGCACTGTGGGACATCGATGCGGAAAAAGCCACGGCAGCGGCGGCAGACATTCACCAACATTTCGGCGTTGTCGCCATCGGCATGTGCGTTGATCTGCGTGACGCCGTCGCGATTGAACAAGCGGTCGAGGAGAGTCGCGCTGCGCTGCCTCCCATCGGCGGCCTGTTGCATGCAGCCGGTACCGTCGACACAGGCTCGCTGGAAGGCATTACCGTAGAAACGTGGGAGGCGGGGATCAATGTCCATCTTCGCGCGCTGGCACTGACCGTCAAGGCACTGCATGGCGATTTCGTCGCGACGCCAGTCTCGGCGATCGTCGGTATCGCTTCCATCAACGCAACCCTGGGCCACGCGGTCAACC
>CAYGOX010000234.1:4209-6346 GCA_964351485.1 uncultured Halioglobus sp. | reverse complement strand
CATTCGGAACGCGACCGCGTGGTCTACACCGGGGACATCCTGTTTATCGAGGGCACCCCGGTGATGTGGGAAGGGCCGGTCAAAAACTGGATACGCGCCTGCGAGCGCATCGAGGACATGGATGTCGACCTGATCGTACCGGGGCACGGGCCAATCACTGACAAGCACGGCGTCGCCCGCGTGCGCCAGTACCTGCAGTACATCGAACAGGAGGCCTGGGTGCGCTACGACGCCGGCATGAGCGCTTTCGACGCGGCGCGCGACATCGAACTGAAGGAATACAGCGCGTGGTCTGACCCGGAGCGCATTGCGGTCAATGTCGACAGTCTCTACCGCGAATTCGCCGGGGATAAAACCGCCACCGATGTCATGACCCTGTTTGCGCAGATGGCCGAGCTGGCGGGCTTTGCCCCGGATGACCAATCCGCACAACCCCCCGCGGCGGACTGAACACGGCGCGGCCACATTGCTCTTCACATCGGTACATCGCCTGATCGCGCCCTGCCTGGCGATGTGCCTGATATGGTGCGCTGTACCGGCCGTCGCGAATCCCGGCCAGACCATCGAACGCGATGGCCGCTTCCTGCACCTGGAGATCAGCCAGGACTTCGACCAGCACACACAAGGCGAGATCCGACAGTGGGCCGGCACACTATCCGACGCGCTCCTGCAGGCCTATGGCCACTGGCCGAACCGCCACTGGCGCATGATCGTGGCACCCGCCTCCGCCGCGGCGGACGATCCGATCCCCTGGGCACAGGTTGTTCGCTCGAGCTTGCCGACGATCGAGTTCTACACCTCTCCGCAGAGCACGGCAGCCAGCCTGCAGGCGGCGTGGACGGGATATCACGAGCTGGGGCACCTCCTCATTCCCTACCGGGGCTGGGGCGACCTGTGGTTCAGTGAGGGACTGGCCAGCTACTACCAGAACCTACTGCAGGCGCGCAGCGGACTGATCACCGAGCGCGAAATGTGGCAGCGTTTGCACGACGGCTTTGAGCGTGGACGCAACGACACCGGGTTCGCGTCGCAAACGCTCACGGCAGTGAGTGACGCACTGTACGAAAAAGGCGGATTCATGCGCGTCTACTGGAGCGGTGCACGGTATTTTCTGGAGGCGGATACGCGACTGCGGCAACAGTCGGGCGGCGCCCTGACGCTGGACCTCGCACTGCGTCGCCTGAACGCATGTTGCGCGGACCAGCTGCTTTCAATTGAAGAGATCGTGCGGCGCCTCGACACGCTCAATGGTGTCACCCTGTTCGACTCACTGTATCAAAGCGCACGGCAGTCTCTCGCCGTTGCCCCCGCCGAACGCTTGTTCGCCAGCCTCGGCATCGAGGTGCGCGACGGTACGGTCCACCTCCACCCGATCGGCCCCGGGGCCGCGCTACGTCGCAATATTGCCGCGCCGCGCACGCTGCCATTCTGAGGCCGCGCGGGTATACTGTCCGATTCATCGCCCGAACGAACAAGTTGTACTGTGAAGAAACCTGTCTCCAAGGCCGACATCCGTGAAGCATTACAGCGCGAGACCGAGCGCTACCTGCGCGACGGCGGCGAGGTGAAGACCATCGAGCAGGGTATCTCCGGCAAAAACCCGGGTGATCCACCGGTATTTCTCAATCGACGCCTGTTTCTCGAACCGCGCGAGTCCCGCACGCTGGTTCCGGAAGTCGTGGCGGCCATCGAGGCGCGCCGCAAGGAAAAATTCGTGCGCAAGCCCACCCGCAAAGGTCGCAAGGCGCAGCCGCGCCGCAAGGTCATCTACGATGATTTCGGTGAACCGCTGCGCCGTGTCTGGACGGACGACTGACGCATTTTCACTTGCATGGTGCGGCGTGGCTGGCTACTTTGATCGACTGATCAAGCCAGGGAGAGCACATCGTGAGCAACGCCATCACACCATTCAAAGTCGCCATTGAAGATTCCGTCCTTGAGGACCTGCGGACCCGCCTTGCCATGACCCGCTGGCCCGACGCCGAGACCTGCGAGGGCTGGGAACAGGGTATTCCCCTGTCCTACACGCGCGAGTTGGCTAACTACTGGGCCACGGAGTACGACTGGCGCCGCTTTGAACAAAAACTGAACGGCTGGCCGCAGTTCACGACGTGCATCGACGACATCGACATTCACT
>CAYGOX010000234.1:0-4199 GCA_964351485.1 uncultured Halioglobus sp. | reverse complement strand
GGCTGGCCCGGTTCCGTGGTGGAATTCCACAAGGTCATCGATGCGTTGACTGACCCCGCAGCCCATGGCGGCGACGCGGCCGATGCGTTTCACGTGGTTGCGCCCTGTCTGCCCGGATACGGCTTTTCCGGCAAGCCCACAGAAACCGGCACCACCGTCCAGAAAATCGGCAAGATGTGGGGACAACTCATGGCGCGCCTTGGCTACGACCGCTGGGTCGCCCAGGGCGGCGACTGGGGCAGCATGATTACGCAAAGTATTGCGCAGACTGAAACAGCACACTGCGCTGCTGTCCACGTCAACATGCCGATTGTCGCGCCCGACCCCGACACGATGGACGACCTGACTGAACTGGAACAGGGCGCGCTGGCCTCCATCGGCGAGTACTCGGACAAGGGGGCGGGTTACTCGAAGCAGCAATCCACCTGCCCGCAGAGCCTCGGCTACGGACTGGCCGACTCACCCGTGGGCCAGATGGCCTGGGTAGTGGAAAAGTTCTACATGTGGACAGACTGCGAGGTCGATGGCGTACGGCATCCGGAAAACGTTCTCACCAAGGATGAGTTGCTCGACAACGTCATGTTCTACTGGCTCAACAACGCCGGCGCGAGTTCCGCGCGGCTCTACTGGGAGAGCTTCAACACCCCTGACCTCAACCCCATCGATATGCCCATGGGCTGCTCGATCTTCCCCCACGAAATTTTCCGCAGCAGCCGCCGCTGGGCAGAGAAACGCTTCACCAACCTGATCCACTGGAACGAACTGGACAAGGGCGGTCATTTCGCCGCACTGGAGCAGCCGGAAACATTTATCGAGGAAGTGCGCACGTGCTTCCGCACGATGCGGTGACGCGCTAGAAGTCGTCGATCCGCTCGCTGGTAATCAGGCTGTCGCTGAACGTTCGCGACGGTGCCCAGGGCGGCTCGTCGGAGAGCCTGGCATCCGGCGCACGGGCGGGAGGCGTTTCGGAACGCTCCTCGTCATCGGCGGTGTTGAGCCTCGATGACCGCATGGTTTCGGCCAGGGTGGCGTCGGCCATCGCACCCACCACAGGAGCAAGAGCAGCCGGTGGCGCGCCATCGAGGTCGACGACTCCGTCTGACAGGTCTGCGCTGTCGAGCGGGTGCGGCTTGCGCGCACCGGGCTCTTCAGGAGGCAGCAGGGCCGGCTCCGGCGGGTCGAGATCGGGCAAGCGGTGCAGGCGGCGCTCCGGGTGATGGGGTTTGCCACCGGCGGCTTCTTCCACAGAGAGATGACGCAGGTTGGGTGGCGGCGCACCGGCAATCTGCAGGCCCTCGCAGGGTTCCGCCGGTGGATCGGTCGGCTCGAAGGGCATATCGGGCCCGCTACCTATGAAGGCCAGGTTCTGCAACGCGATGTCCGACGCGCGCCGGCTGGGTGCAGGACGCGAGTAATCCCGCTCCGGGGCACCCTCCTCTGCACCGGATGCCTCAGACTCTCTTACCGGCCGCGGAAAACGCGCCAGGTTGGGTGTCCGACCGGGACCGGACGCGGCCTTGTAAGCGCCGGGCTGTAAATGCGAGGCCTGTTCGGCCAGGGTCTGCGCCGCAGGTGCTGCCCGGGCCGTTTCCGGCTCATAGCGCGCCTGCGCGGCGGCTGACTTGCCGCTGTCGTAGCGCGCACCGGACCCGCCGGCCGCCGCTACCTTGACCGCTTCGGCGGTCTCTTCTTCTACCGCCTCTTCTAGGGATGCGCCTACCGCGTCGTCCTCGGCATTGCCGAAATAAGCCTTGCCCTGTGCCGCGGCCTCATCGTCAGTGGCTTCCGGCGTATGACCGTCGCGCAGTGCCTCTTGTTCCTGGGCCTCTGTGGCCTCTTCGCTCAGCGCGCGCTGCTTGAGCACCTCGCTGGCGCACTCGGACCAACGGCCGAAGTGGGACGATTCGGCGGGATCGGGCATGCGGTGTTTGCGGAAAGTTTCCATGGCGGTGAGGAAGCGTTTCTTCACCGCGCGGTAATAGTAGATGTGATCCTCTGTCTGCAGCGGCATGACATCCGCATCGCCGCGGATCAGGAGCATCTGCGGCGGCAACTGGCCCTGCATGTGCTGCAGCAGGTCGCACAGGAAGCACAGGCGGAACGCGGAGACGAAAGTGCCCTGCCCCTGGGTGTCGCAGGGTACGTACAGGAAATCGCCCAGCTCGGAGTAGCCACTGGTGCGCATCATCAGGTTGGCGGTGCCGGCCAGGTGGTCGTTTGCCAGCGCGGCGTTGACGATAAAGTCGGCGCCATCTTCCATCGCGGTGCGGGTGGCGGTGCGGCGCAGTGGCTCGTCCTGGTCCCAGTCGATGAGCGCCACATTGCGTCCTTCGGCGCGCAGCGTGTCGACAATTTCATCCTGGCGCTCGATGGACTGGTGGGGTTCGCTGCTGTGGGCGTCGGGCAGGATGCCGTGATCGGGGTTTTCCAGTGTCAGCCGTTCCATCCAGAGGGCGAATGGCGACTCGCGAAACAGCGCCAGGTCATCCGGTGTATAGGTAACGGCGTTGTCAACACTGTAGCGATACATAGGTTACGGCCTGTTTTCGCGGCGACTGAAAACGGGTTGGCGCATTTCACGCAAGCCGTTTGTGTATTTATATCCGAATGGTCTGGCCCTGTCCACGCCTGCACCCGGTTTCTACCCTCACCGGGGTATGTTGCACCCCTTTTGGCTAAAAAACAAACAGTTAGCGAAAACCCTTAAGGCTTATTTTCGCTCAAAAATCGTGGCTCCACCGACCACCGTTTGATCGACCTTCAGGGCGCGCATCGACGCCGGATCGGCCAGCGGACTGCCCGACAGGACCACCAGGTCGGCCAGTTTACCCGGCTCCACAGAGCCCAGATCCTCCTCCTGGAACACCTGCCACGCGGCGTCGATAGTCACTGCACGCAGCGCATCCATGACGTCGATGCGCTGCTCCGGCCCCAGCACGTCGCCGCCGTAGGTCTGGCGGTGCACCATGCTCCACACCGCCTGCAGCGGTTCCATGGGCGTGACCGGGGTATCGAGGTGCGAGGTGAAGCGCACACCGGCCTCCTGCGCCCAGCGTGACGGACTGATTACGGCGGCCCGCTCGGGCCCCATGAAAATATCGCGGTGCCGGTCACCCCAGTACCAGGTGTGGGCCGTGAAAAAACTCGGCGTCACTCCCAGCGCTTTCATCCGCTGCACCTGGTCTGCGCGCGCCATCTGCGCATGAATCAGGATCATGCGCGGGTCGGCCACAGGATGGGCCGCCTGGGCCGCCTCGAAAGCGTCGAGGATATCGTCGATGGACTTGTCGCCATTGCCGTGTATCGCCAGCTGGTACCCCGCCGCGTGCAGCGCCGCGACCTTTTCAAACAGCGCCTCGCGAGGGATGGACGGATAGCCGTTGTAACTTTCATCGCCGTGATACGGCACGTGATACGGCGTGCTGAGGTAACCGGTGTAGCCCTGGATACTGCCGTCCGCCACCAGCTTCACCGGCCCGACCATCACCCGGTCTGTTGCGTAGTCACCCGGGTCGAACTCGCCGCTGTAGAGCGCGTCGGCGAACTCCTCTTCAAACGGGAACAGGACCAGCCGCTGCAGTACAACACCGAGGCGGCTGAACAGGTTGATGCCCCGCGCCAGCGTCGGCGTAACACCACCGGACTGCGCGGTCGTCACCCCCATCGCCGAGTACTCGTTCGCCGCGTACTTGAACATGCGGTACGCCTCCACCGCGCTCATGTCCTGCATCGCCAGCACCACGTCCATGCGCGCGGTCTCCTCGAGCAGCCCGTTGGGCTCGTTGGAACCGGCCTGCCGCCCGATGACTCCGCCTTCGGGGTCCGGCGTATCCGCCGATATCCCCACCTGCTCCAGTGCCAGGGAATTGGCCACCAGCATGTGCCCGGAAATATGCATCACGGCGACCGGGTGCTCGGTCGACACCGTATCGAGCTCGGCGCGCGTCGGGTGGCGCTTCTCGGCCAGCAGCGTATCGTCGTAACCGAATCCGGACACCCACTCACCCGGCGCCTTGGTCTGCGCCTGCGCGCGCATGGCCTCAAGCACCTGGGCCATGGTTGTGATCGTGCCGATGGGGGGACTGTTGAGGTCGGCGGAAATCACTTTCATACCCGACCCGGGGAAATGACCGTGGGCATCGATAAACCCCGGCAGCAGGGTGCGGCCCTTGAGGTCGACAACCACCGTTGCATCCGTG
>CAYGOX010000233.1:0-6352 GCA_964351485.1 uncultured Halioglobus sp. | reverse complement strand
GGGCTGGCCGAGGTGGCGCGGTACGCCGATGGCATAGGCCCCTGGCTGTACCAGATTTACCGAGGGAAGGCAGACAACGGCGACGTCAACCTCACGTCGCTGGTGCAGGACGCCCATGCCCAGGGGTTGCTGGTCCACCCCTACACGTTTCGCCGCGACGAACTGCCGCCGGATATCGGCGGCTTCGAAGAGCTGCTCGATATCTTCATCGGACAGGCCGGCGTTGACGGGCTGTTCACCGACTTCCCCGACCTCGCGGTGAATTACCTGCGTCGGCACACGGACACAGGCCGCGCGGGCTGACGAAGGGCGGTATACTGGGCCCCACCGGACAGACGAGTAACAAAGGCAGACCACACCTGTGACCCCAACCATTCTTCGGCGCACCAAGATCGTCGCCACCATCGGCCCCGCGAGTGAATCGGCCGACACCATCGCCAGGCTGATCGGTGCAGGTGTCAACGTGTTCCGCCTGAACTTCAGCCACGGCACCGCGAAGACTCACGCCGAGGTCGCCCGCAAGATTCGCAAGCAGGCGGCCATCGCCGGCAAGTACGTGGGCATTCTCGCCGACCTGCAGGGCCCCAAAATCCGCATCCGCACCTTTCGCGACGGACCGATTGAACTGGCTGTCGGCGACCGGTTTCGGCTGGACCTCAATCTCGCCGATGGCGAGGGCGACAGCCACGCGGTGGGCCTGGAATACCGCGAACTCTGCTCCAGCGTCACCCGGGGCGACACGCTGCTGCTCGACGACGGCCGTATCCGCCTGCGGGTCGAGGACGTTGAAACCTCCACGGTCGACTGCTCGGTTCTCGTCGGCGGCGTTCTGAGCGACCGCAAGGGCATCAACCGCCTCGGCGGCGGCCTCGCGGCGCCGGCACTGACCGAAAAAGACGTGGACGATATCCGCAGCCTGCCACAGGTGGGGCCGGACTTTGTCGCTGTATCGTTCGTCTCCTCGGCCGAGGATATCGCCTATACGCGCCAGCTGCTCGAGAAGGAGGGTTTGTCGCCGGCGATTGTCGCGAAAATCGAGCGCGCGGAGGTGGTCGCCGACGACAGCCTGCTCAACAAAATTCTCGTGGCCTCCGACGCGGTAATGGTTGCCCGCGGTGATCTGGGCGTGGAAGTGGGCGATGCGCAACTGATCGGAATCCAGAAGGCGCTGATCACCCGTGCGCGCTCCATGGACCGCGTCGTCATCACGGCAACACAGATGATGGAGTCGATGATCAACAGTTCCATGCCCACACGGGCCGAGGTGTTCGATGTCGCCAATGCGGTACTGGACGGGACTGACGCGGTCATGCTCTCTGCCGAAACGGCCGTGGGGAAATATCCGGTTGCGGTCGTGCAGGCGATGGCCGAGACCGCGATGGGCGCGGAACGGCAGCCGGTGACCAAGATATCGACCTACCGCGAACACGCGAAGTTCTCCAGCGCCCAGGAGACCATCGCCATGTCCGCGATCTACGCGGCCAACCATTTTCCCAACGTGCGCGGCATCGCGTGCCTGACCGAGTCCGGCACCACCCCGCTGCTGATGTCACGCCTCAGCTCCGGCCGCCCGATTTTCGCGCTGAGCCAGCGCGCCGAGACCCTGCAGAAACTGTGCCTGTGCCGCGGCGTCGTGCCCCTGTTCTTCGATGCCTCGGCCTTCGATCCTGACGCCGTGGAACCGCGGGCGATCGAGTTTCTCCTCGACGGTGGTTATCTGAGCAAGGGCGATTCCATCCTGCTGACCAAGGGCTCGCAAATGGGCGAGGCCGGGTCGACCAATATCCTGAAGATCCTGCCGGTGTTGTAAGACTGTGGCCAGCACGCTCACAGCCACGCGGCTGGTCGCCGATATCGGCGGCACCAACGCTCGCCTGGCGCTGTTTGATCCGCGCGATGGCAGCCTGCGCCACCGGCACGACTTTGAAAACGCAGAATTTGATTCGCTCGAAGCGGTCATCGAGCGCTGGATTGCCCAGCTACAGGAGCCGGCACCCACGCAGGCCTGCCTGGCGGTGGCTGCGCCGCCGTTCGACGACCGTGTCGAGATGCTGAACCTGAACTGGACATTTTCCATCGCGGCCGTTGCGCAACAGTTCGGGTTCGAAGCCATCCGCTGTATCAACGATTTTGAGAGCAACGCGTACGCCCTGCCCCACCTCTCAGTCGGGGACCTCGAAACCATTCACCCGGGCGTCGCCGGTGCCACAGGGAAACTGGCTGCGGTCGGACCGGGCACCGGGCTGGGCGGCGCCGCTTTTGGCCTGGTGGACGGGCGCCCGGTGGCCAGCGCATCTGAACCGGGACATATGAGCCTGGCGGCCGTTACCGCAGTGGAGCAGGCCGCCTTCGGCTTGCTGCTCAAGACCCACCCGGATGTGTATGCCGAACTGCTACTTTCCGGCCCGGGCATCGTCCGGTTGTACGAGACACTTGCGCAGGTCATGGGCGAGGAGGCCCCACCCCTGACGGCGGCGCAGATCACCGCCCGGGCCACCGACACCGATTGCGAGCTGTGCGCCGAGACCATGGCCACGTTCTGCGCCCTGCTGGGCTCTCTATGCGGCGACTATGTGCTGGCCCAGGGCGCCTACGGCGGGCTGTATCTCTGCGGCGGCATCCTGCCCCGGATGCTGCCACTACTGACGCAGAGCACCTTCCATACCCGGTTCGTTACCAAGGGCGGTATGCAGGCGCATCTCGAGGATGTTCCGGTCTACGTGGTGACATCCGGGGCGGCCGGCCTGCTGGGAGCGGCTCATACCCCGCTGTAGACCCCCGATTTGTGTTCCCAAAACAGGTCAATTTGACGAAAAATCATACGGAACTTTTCTGTTTTTGTGCAGGTAAGGTGCTAAACTTCTTTGAGCTGGATTGTGTTCCAGCCATATTTATGCTCACACGGTCGAAGTTCCATACGTTCCTCGGTGCGTTAACCATAAATAACCATTCAACGAAAAAGGCGCCTGGACATGGCGCCGCAAGCAATACAGGTAATCTTTATGTCTACAACCACTGGTACAGTTAAATGGTTTAACGAGACCAAGGGCTTTGGCTTTATTGAGCGTGAAGACGGTCCCGATGTTTTCGTCCACTTCAGCTCTATCCAGGGCGACGGTTTCAAAACCCTGTCCGATGGCCAGAAAGTCGAGTTCACCGTAACCGACGGTCAGAAGGGCCCGCAGGCGGAAAACGTCGTACCCATGTAATTCTCCGGCCCCGCCACAAGCGGGGCCAGGCAGAAATAAAGCAGTACATATTAAAAAAGGAGCCAATGGCTCCTTTTTTTTCGACCCCCGAGGCTACAACCTACCCGGCGGTGGCTTCGCCTTCGGCCTGGGCCTGTTGCTCGGCAGCTTCTTCACTGTCTTCATCCCCGGGCTCTTCGACAGGCGTCGGGCCGGCCTCCTCCTCGCGGAGCTGGCGCTGACGTTCCAGTTCGCTGTCCATGTAGGCAATCCACTGCTTGGCGTAACCCGCCGAGCGCTCGTCGCGCCCCGCCGCCTGGAAGGCCTTGCGGGCATTGGTGTACTGACCGACGTTGAAATAGGCCATACCCAGTGCCAAGCGCGCCTGATCCGGGCGCTTGACCCCGCCACGGCTCAGACCCTTGTTGATCGCCGAGATGGATTTTTTGAACTGGTCACCGTCCAGGTAGATACTGCCCAGCCGCGCGTACAGCTCACCGGTTTCGGCGCGTGATGCCGCCTCTTCCATGGCCGGGATCGATTTCTCCACTTCCTGGGCCTGGCGCCATGCGCTGCCGGTAATCTCCCAGTTCTTGGATGTACCCTCGATCGACTTGTTCTTCAGCCCCTTGTCCATCACCTTGGCTGCCTTGTAGGGCACCTCGGCATTCAGGTACAGGTAGGCCATGGTGACCTGTTCCGTTCCCTTATCCAGCATGTCCTGGACATAGGCAGTTTCCATCGCCGCCAGTTGCTGGGTTTCTTTCTTCTGCTCACCGTACATGTGCGAGAGCTGCACCCAGTAGTTTTTCTTGGGGTAGTACTTGAGCAGTTCCTCAAGCATTTCCACGGTCTTGGGCACGTTGTTCTTTTCGAAGTACAGGAATCGCGCCAGGTTGTACCACTGCTCCTTGGGCGTCTTGCCCTTCGAGCGGTACATGCCAATGGCTTTTTCGACGTTCTGCAGCGACTTGTTGTAATCCTTGAGCTGATAGTAACCCTGCGCCAGCAGGACATACGCTTCAGCGTTCGGAGACTCAGTCATGTCGAACCAGCGCAGCAGGGCGTCGATGCCCTTGCGCCACTGTTCCTGTACGAAGTACAGCTGGGCGATGGTGTACCGGGTGTTGATTTCCATCGCCAGCGGGATGTCCGGCTGCGCGACAACCTTTTCATACTCGCGCAGCGCGCCGGCGTAGTCTTCGCGCGAATACTTGATGAACGCGTACAGGTTGTGCACGTTCGCAAGCTCGTAGCTGTTCAGCGCGTTACGCTTCGAAGCGATCATCTCGTCGAGAATGCGCGCTGCGCCGCGCATGTCCTTGGCCTCAGCCGCAGCCTGCGCCTCGGACAGCTTTTCGTAGACATTGTTACGCAGTGCCGGTGTCCGGCGGGTCTCCTGCTTGGGTTTGGACTGCTGATCCTGCGCAAAGGCTGCGGACAGCGGCTTGAAGCCCAACTCGGACTGCAGTTGCGGTACAACGACCTGGGCGGCCAGTACAGGCACTGCGAGCCACAGGGCAGAACGACCAAGATAGCATTTCAGGGTTTTCATAGCGCTTCTACCGCTTTACTGTTCCAACTCGTAAGTGAACCGGTTTTGTACACCGGCAACCTCGATGGCCTCACCGTCCACCACGCGCGGCTTGTATTTGAACTTCAGCGCCGCCTTCAGGGACGCTCGCTCAAATACACCGGAGGGCTGGCAGTCGACGGCCACGGGATCGCGGATCGCGCCGGAGGTGGTCACCGTGTACTCCACGGTGCAGTAGCCGGTGATGCCGCGCGTCTGTGCGCGACGCGGATAGATCGGCGCCACTTTCACGATCGGCAGGTATTCCCCGTCACCGGAGGACATACCGGTACTGCTGATTTCCACCGAAACGGAGGTAGTCGGCGCGGTATTCACCACTTCGATATCAGGATTAACTTCGAAATCGAGCGGCTTGAGTTCCGGCGGCGGCTCTTCAGGATCCTCGACCTTCTCGGGCTTCTGGACCTTGACGTTGATCTCGATCTCCTCGTCAGGGCGAATGATTTCGGCCACCTTGCGGGCCTTGATCTCGGGGTTCTCATACTCCCGGTCGATCAGGCTGTGCATGATCATGAACAGACCGAAGGCGACCGGGACAGCCAGGATCGCCGCGATGATCAGTCTTAATGGATTACTACGCATCGTACATCAGCCCCTCTCATCCGTTGAGGCACACAGCGGTGCATCCATCAGCGGCTTCAAGGCCGTCAGCAATTCGTCCAGGACGAATGTCGGAGCATCCACGTCTGCCTGAATGACAAAGTTGGCTTTGGGCGCTTCCTTTCGGGCCGCTTCCGCGAGCCGGAAGGCGCGGTCCACCGGCACCTGGTTCTTGTCGTAGAAAATATTGCCCACTTCATCAACGGCAAAAATGATTGTGCCGCGCTCACACGCAGTGGTTGTGACAGCCTTGGTTTTTTCGAGTTCCACCCCGGGCTCTTTCACGAACGAAGAGGTCACAATGAAAAAGATGAGCATGATGAACACCACGTCCAGCATAGGGGTCAGGTCGATTTCGCCCTCGCCTCCGCCGCCGTCGCGGGCCGCTGCTCCTTCACCTCGCCGACTCACTATTCCTTCTCCTCCGCAGGCCAGTTCACTTGCTTAACGCCTGCTTCGCGGGCGGCGTCACCGACCTGAATCAGCGTTTTCGCACTCGCGCCCCGCTCTGTCTTCACCGTGAACGACTGCTCCGGATCGGTTGCCAGCAACTTTGCGATATTGGCGCGCACTGCGCGCACATCGATACGGCGGTTTTCCATCCAGATCTGGTCATCGCCCTTGATCGTCACCACGATGCTGGTCGCATCGCTGGGATCCGATTTCGAGCTGTCGGGCCGGTTCACTTCGATACCGGCTTCCTTCAAAAAGGACGCCACGACGATAAAGAAAATCAACATGATGAACACCACGTCCAGCATGGGGGTCAGGTCGATCTGGGCTTCGTCTTCTGCGGCGGCCGCTTGGTTGTTCCTGCGCATTGCTATTGCTCTCTTAGTGATCGGCGGTCAGGTTGTCTTCCAGGAATGTTCCCTGGCGATCAGCGACCCGCATCACGTAGGTGTTGGCGAATACGCCCGACAGGGCGGCGACCATGCCGGCCATGGTCGGGATGGTGGCACGCGAGACG
>CAYGOX010000232.1:5838-6359 GCA_964351485.1 uncultured Halioglobus sp. | reverse complement strand
GCGGGATCGTTGACATCCCACGACTCCACCAGCGTGGCTTGCGGATTCTGCCGGGGATCGGCATCGAACAGTCCCGGCTGGTCGGTGAGCAGTACAACCGCGTCGGCATCGATCAGGTTGGCCACCAGCGCCGCCAAAGTATCGTTGTCGCCAAACCGGATTTCATCGGTGACCACGGTGTCGTTCTCGTTGATGATGGGCATAACGCCCAGGCGCAACAGCGTTTTGAGCGCCGCCCGGGCATTGAGATAGCGATCGCGCGCACTGACATCGTCGTGCCCCAGCAACACCTGGGCCGTGGCAATACCGTGGCGATTGAAGGCATTTTCGTAACTTTGCACCAGTACCGACTGGCCCACCGCGGCGGCGGCCTGCAACTCGTGCACGCGGTGCGGACGCGCCGACCAGCCCAGGCGTACGATACCGGCCGCCACAGCACCACTGGACACCAGGACGACTTCGCAGCCGCGGCGGCGCAGCGCAACGAGCTGGTCCGCCAGCGCACCGATCACTTTTTCGTT
>CAYGOX010000232.1:2125-5828 GCA_964351485.1 uncultured Halioglobus sp. | reverse complement strand
TCATCGGTCAGCAGGGCGCTGCCGACTTTCACCACCCAGCGCCGGGCCTGGTTCAGTTCTTTACGTTTCATCGACTAGGGACTGTACTCGACCTCGACGTCATAATCATCATCGTCGAAGTCGTCGTCCTCATCTGCCGCAGGCGCAGCGCGCCGGGCCGCGCGCAGTTGCTCAATGCGCTCGCGCGCCTCGGCCTGCATCTGCCGTTGACGCTCGATCTCTGCTTCCGCCAGCGCCGGGTCCGCGGACTCCTGCGCTTTCAGCGTTTCAAGCCGGGTCATCAGATCAGCACACAGGACGTCGGTACCCTGACCGCTAATCGCAGCAATATCGTATACCGGTCCCGTCCAGCCCAGTGCCGCGATCAGTGCATCGCGGCGCTCCTGGAACGTCGACGCATCCAGCAGGTCCGCCTTGTTCAGCACCAGCCAGCGCTCGCGCTGCGCCAGCGTTGGGCTGAAGCGTTCCAGTTCACGCACAATCGCGAGCGCCGCCTCGGCAGGCTCGGTGCCGTCGTACGGGGCCATGTCGACGAGGTGAAGCAGAATCCGGTTGCGCGTGAGGTGCTTGAGAAAACGGATACCCAGGCCAGCGCCCTCCGAGGCACCCTCAATCAGCCCCGGTATATCGGCGACAACAAAGCTGCGATGCGCCTCCACTTTCACCACCCCGAGATTCGGCACCAGGGTGGTAAAGGGGTAATCCGCTACCTTGGGTTTGGCCGAAGAGATAGCGCGGATCAGCGTGGACTTGCCGGCATTGGGCAGACCCAGCAATCCGACATCGGCCAGGACCTTCAGTTCGAGCTTTAACTGTCGTACCTCGCCCTCGGTACCGGGCGTGGTTTGGCGCGGCGCGCGGTTGGTGCTCGATTTGAAGCGCGTATTACCCAGGCCGTGAAATCCCCCCTGGGCGACGATCAGTCGCTGCCCGGGCTCGGACAGGTCGCCGAGGACCTCGCCCAGATCCTCGTCGATTACCGTTGTACCCACCGGCACCGGCAGCAGCAGGTCTTCCCCCCCCTTGCCCGTGCAGTTGCGACCCTGCCCGTTCTGGCCGTTCTCAGCGCGGTAGGTGCGCACAAAACGGTAATCGACCATAGTATTGAGCGCGTCGTCAGCGACCAGAATGACGCTGCCCCCGTCGCCCCCGTCACCCCCGTCGGGACCACCCTTGGCCACGTACTTTTCGCGGCGAAAGCTGAGGCAGCCGTTGCCCCCCTTTCCCGCGTGTACGCTAATGCTCGCTTCGTCGACAAATTTCATGGCTGGTCGGGTTGTGTAAAAAATTAAGTGACGGATCGTCGTTTGGCCGCATGATACCGGGATTTTGCGGCCGTTTGGTTTATTTTGTTGTGGAATTGGGCGGCCCTTTGGGCCACTGCGTAGTGACCGTACGACATCTCACAAAGCACAGACGTCGCAGCCACCCCGCTAGTAAACGAAGCGCCCCTCAAACAGTGTGTGTTGTGTCCGACGCTCCGATCCACCGCGTTGACGTCCCGGGTGAAAGTCTTTGCGGCCCCCGGAGGACGTCGGCGATAACAACCGCTTCTTACGAAGCGCCCAACCGCAAACCCCGCGCCCCCCAAAGGTCACCAAACACCCAAAAGGAGCCAGCAGCCTCTGCCAAACCAATAGCAGCAACAGAGCCTCACGTTTAAAAAGAATCAACCAAGTAAAAGAGCCGCAAGCGTCCGCAGGGGGCCGCAAAGACTTTGACCCGGGGCGGCGACGCAGCGGCCCGAAGGGCCGCCAACGACAACAAAAAACCAAAACCAAAAAACAAAAAAAAGCCCCGACATCAGACGGGGCTCTTCAGCAGAAAGGAAGCTAAACCTCAGCCACCCACCACCTGTACATACTTGCGGCTCTTGGGCCCCTTGGTCACGAACTCGACTTTGCCGTCGGCTGTCGCAAACAGGGTGTGATCCTTACCCATGCTCACATTCTCACCCGCGTGGAAACGTGTGCCACGCTGACGCACGAGGATGTTGCCGGCTGTTACTGCCTGTCCACCGAAGCGCTTGACGCCAAGGCGCTTGCTGATCGAATCGCGACCGTTACGGGTACTACCACCAGCTTTCTTGTGTGCCATTGCTCCAGCCTCCTTACGCGGAAATACCCGTAATCTTCACTTCGGTGAACCACTGGCGATGGCCAGTCTCTCTCCGGTAGTGCTTACGACGATTGAATTTAACGATTTTGACCTTCTTGTGACGACCGTGGGCAACGACCTCGGCAGTCACCTTGCCACCCTCTACCAGGGGGGTACCGATCTTGACGTCATCGCCACCGACCATGAGGACCCGGTCAAACTCCACAGTGTCGCCCGTGGGGACCTCAATCTTTTCCAGCTTGAGGGTTTCACCCTCTACGACGCGGTGCTGCTTGCCACCGGCCTCAATAACTGCGTACATGCTTCTCTCCGTTCAATTCGCCCGCTCGCAATTTGCAATTTTCCCTTTGAAATCAAGGGGGCAGAGCCGGGCATAAACAGTGGGTTGTCATCCGGGGTGGCCTGCCAATACGGCAGAACTACCCGCGAAGGGCGGCGATTTTACTGAAATCACACCCCTGCGGCAAGGCTTATTTTGACAGAAAAACAAGGGCTTGCGTCATCCTGACCCACCCTCGGGCCGGCTTGACTTGGCAGTACGGCCGGCCTAGCATGCCCGGGCATTTTCCACGCCTCCATACCTATGCAAGATATACGCGGTCCCGTGCTCGGGGAGTTCGAGCGCGTCAACCAGCTTATCATCGACCAACTGCAGTCCGATGTCCCCATGGTGGAGAACGTCGGACACTATATTGTCGATGCTGGCGGCAAGCGCCTGCGGCCCCTGCTGGCGCTGCTGTGCGCCTCTGCGCTGGGCCGGTGCGACGAGCGCCAGATCCAGTTCGCCGCGACGATCGAGTTCATCCACACCGCCACCCTGCTGCACGACGACGTGGTGGATATTTCCGCCCTGCGGCGGGGCCGGCCCACGGCCAATGCCCAGTTCGGTAATGCGCCATCGGTACTGGTTGGCGACTTTCTCTACACGCGCGCCTTCCAGCTCATGGTGAAACTGGCCAACCAGGACATCCTGGAGCACATGGCCGACACCACCAACACCATCGCCGAGGGCGAGGTGTTGCAACTGGTGCGCGCCGGACAGGCCGATACCACCGAATCCCAGTACCTGGACGTCATTACGCGCAAGACGGCGATCCTGTTCGCAGCCGCCTGCTATGGCGCGGCCACCCTGGCCGATACCAGCGAGGCGACGCGGGACGCCCTGCGCGACTTCGGCTTGAACCTCGGTATTGCCTTCCAGATGATTGATGACGTGCTCGACTATACGGGCGACCCGCAAACCACGGGCAAGAATGTCGGCGACGACCTGAATGAGGGCAAGGCGACGTTGCCGCTGATTCACGTGCTGCGCGAAGGCAGCGACGCGCAGCGTGCGACCATACAGGACGCCATCACCCAGAAAAACGCCGACCAAATCGACGCCGTGATCGCCGCTGTCAACGCCTGCGGATCACTCGACTACACCCGCGCGCAGGCTCGGGCATACCACGACCGCGCACTGGCCAACCTCGAGGTGCTGTCACCCTCCCCGGCCCGCGATTCACTTCAGGCCATTACAGCGCTGTCGCTCAACCGCGACCACTGAACACCGCTTCATTGCCAGTATCGGCCCCGGTTTTTATAC
>CAYGOX010000232.1:926-2115 GCA_964351485.1 uncultured Halioglobus sp. | reverse complement strand
AACCGGGTAATCCAGATGTCCGACTCACTGCCGCTCACCGCACGCGCTGCCTACAAGACGCTCACTGACCACGCTCGCCGCTTGCGCGATGCGAACATCGCCGCGTTGTTTGACAGCGATAAAACGCGTGCCTCTCGTTACGCGCGGTCCGCGGTGGGCCTGGACCTGGATTTTTCCCGCCACTTGCTGGACGACGATGCGCTCGATGCGCTCCTGGCGCTCGCGGTAGATGTCGGCATCACCGAACGCTTCGCCGCGCTGCAGCGAGGGGACGCACTCAACAACACTGAGGCACGCCCGGCACTGCACACGCTGCTGCGAGCAACGCACGATCACGGGCAACCGGCGCTGTATGCGACGGTGAGCGACACCCGACAACGCATGCTCGCGATCGCACAGCGACTGCACGAGGGCAACCACCAAGGCTATACCGGGGAATCCATTACCGACATCGTGAACATCGGCATCGGCGGTTCAGACCTCGGGCCGCGCCTTGTCACGGAGGCGCTAACGCCCTTCCACGGCAGCGTGCGCTGTCATTACGTTGCCAATGTGGACCCCGCCGATATCGAGCAGGTCCTCGCCCCACTGGCGGCGCCACGCACGCTGTTTATTGTCTGCTCCAAATCGTTTCGCACCGAGGAAACCCTGGCCAACAGTCTCACTGCCCGCGCCTGGATGCTCGATAGCGGCGCCACGGCAGCCGACCTGGACAAGCACTTCCTGGCTGTAACCACCAATCTCGAAGCCGCGGCAGACTTCGGCATTCCAGCGGACAACTGCCTGCCCATGTGGGACTGGGTGGGCGGACGCTACTCGGTCTGGTCGGCCGTAGGGCTGAGCTGCGCGGCCGCGATTGGCCGCGACAACTTCAACGAATTTCTCGCCGGGGCTGCGGCGATGGACCAGCACTGCCTGGAAGCGCCGGTTGAAGATAACCTGCCGGTGCTGCTATCCCTGCTGGAAGTCTGGTACGGCAACTTCCTCGGGGCGTCGAATCATGTCGTGTTGCCCTACGACCACCACCTGCGCCAGCTACCGGACTTCCTGCAACAACTCACCATGGAGAGTAACGGCAAGGGCGTCACCACCGATGGCGATACGCTCGATGCTCACAGCGGCTGCGTCCTGTGGGGATCTGCCGGAACGATGGGACAGCACTCCTTTCACCAATTGCTGCATCAGGGGA
>CAYGOX010000232.1:0-916 GCA_964351485.1 uncultured Halioglobus sp. | reverse complement strand
CGCTGACCACACATTCCAAAAACGTTGACCAGCACCAGCGCCTTGTCGCCAACTGTCTCGCCCAGGGTCGCGCACTCATGGTGGGACGGTCACTGGGCGAAAGCGAAGCGTCGCTGCTCGCGCGCGGGGTCGAGGCCGCACAGGCCAAAGTCCTGGCACCGCACCTGCACATGCCGGGCAACCGGCCCAGCAGCACGATCAGCATGCATTCCCTGAATCCGCGGACACTGGGCGCTCTGCTGGCTCTGTACGAACACCGCACGTTTTGCAGCAGCCAGATTTGGGGCATCAACCCGTTCGACCAGTGGGGGGTGGAGTTGGGCAAGGAAATCGGGACAGAAATCCTGGGCAGGATTCGCCGCGAAGACGCACCGGCCATGGACGCGTCGACCGAGCGGCTGCTCGATCTCTACGCCGCGGCGAACCGGTAAGGACCGGCCGTCAACTGTCGATCAGGGCGAGCAGTTCTTCGGTTTTTGACTGCATCAGCGCCGCGTCGCCACGGCTTTCGACGTTCAGGCGAACCACCGGTTCGGTGTTGGACATGCGCAGGTTGAAGCGCCAGCCATCGAGCGCCACACTCAGACCGTCGACGCGTTCAATGGCCTGCGAGTCGGGTGCATAGACAGCTTCGACGCGCGCCAGCACGCTGGCGGGATCCTCGATCTGCCGGTTGATCTCGCCACTACAGGGATACGCAGCCATACGTTCGGCGACCATCTGGGAAAGGCTCTTCCCACTGGAACTGATCAGGCCCGTCACCAGCAGCCAGGGAATCATGCCGCTGTCGCAATAGGCAAAATCGCGAAAATAGTGGTGCGCACTCATCTCGCCACCATAGACAGCGTTCTCCAGGCGCATACGCTCCTTGATGAACGCGTGCCCCGTCTTGCTCTGCACCGCCTCGCCGCCGAGC
>CAYGOX010000231.1:0-6361 GCA_964351485.1 uncultured Halioglobus sp. | reverse complement strand
CTCCCCTCTCCAAATCCGGGCGGCGGTTTTCGCTTCGATGGGATTAGCGGCGTACCTCCATGGTCTAGAATCCAAGTAAGTGGTGGCAGCGCTCGATCTGCATATATCGACCCTGATATCGCCGTAGGCTATACCTATGAGACAGATAGTGACGATCTCCTCTTTGGCGGTGTTGGCGTGCCATTTGAGTATGGCGACGGCCACTTTGATCTATGGTTGTTTGACTCCGACATTGGCGATTACGTGGATACTGGTGTCGATGTTGAAACCGGAGAGTTCCTAGAATTTGAAGATGAGTTCGGAGCGTTTCAGCGGCGCTTTCAGTTGCGTGGGATCGAACTTGAAGCAGCGGTAGACCCCGAAGACCCTGAAGGATTTGTCACGCAGGTTACGTTCTTCGGGCTTGAAGGTATTGGCTATACCATGGTGCCCATTGTCGAAGACGCACCCGACACAGACAACGATGGCATTATTGATGCGGCAGACAACTGCCCGCTGATTAGTAATCCCGGCCAGGAGCCTAGCGAGATAGAGCCAGGGCGGGGGGTTGCTTGCGAGGGACTGCCGCCGGGTTGCTAAACCTCTTAGCTACTGGCTCCCCTACACTATTCTGTTCGGATAACAGCCACGCTCGATTGATTTTTGATTTTCATCGAGCGTGGTGGCTTTCCAGTTCCTGCCTTTCGATGGCCTACCAAAAAGGGAAGTTTCTGATGCAGGCAGACTACCTGGCTTTGTAAGGCTCTGATTTACAACCGCCTCATGCATATTATTTAGGTGTGTCAGAAAAGAGGCTCGACTACAGGTCATACCCGCGAATCAACCAGCAAACCTCGGCGGTAAATTGCCTCGTTAACGTGATAACTGTCGTAAGCTGGAAAACAGGCGTTTTAGGACTCTTTTTGGCAGGAAAAAGTGAATACCGAAGTGAATACTAATCACGTAACCTATTGATTTATATAAATATAAAATCCCGACGGGGGCATTGAAAATCCCCGTGTCGGCTGTTCGATTCTGTCTCTGTGCACCATAAAAATGACAAAGCCTCGCTGTGATCAGCGGGGCTTTTTTGGTTTTCGGAGCGGCATTTCGCAGGAATAACCTGTCGCACGGCGTCCAGTCTAAACCGTGGTCTGTCCCCGGTTTCCTTAACAACCTATACTCAATAAGTTCAGTCCAGCAGTAAGCGCCAATACAAATGACGCAATCCGCCTCTCGATCACACAGTATCTCGCCGTACTCGACATGCACACTATGTGGACTTGCCGTTCGTTGGGTAAGAGCTCTGCCCCACCTCCCCTTCTTGTTGGCGCTAACGCTATCCGGCTGTGACTCGCTGACCACGGTAAGCACGGCACACAGTCGAATGGCTATAGCAGCTCTCCCGTCGTTTCTCATGACGGTCGTTATGTCGCATTCTCTTCTGAGGGAACAAACCTGACGAACGACGCACTGGATCCCGGTATCCGCGATGACGCGTTCCTTCTGGACACAGCAACCGGCGAGGTGACACACCTGTCGGTTGATGACGACGGCAACCCGGCAAACCACCTCAGTGGCGTCGACGCCATCACCCCCGATGCCCGTTATGTTGTTTTCGGATCACTAGCCACAAACCTGGCTCCAAACGACGGCAACGATACCACTGGTGTGTTTGTGCGCGATGTGTTGGCAGGAACCACGACGCAGGCCAGTGTTAGCAGCACTGGTGAAGCCGCCAATGACTACAGCAGTAACGGTGACATTTCGTCGGATGGGCGCTACGTGGTTTTCGAGTCGCAGGCGACCAACCTGGTAACAGATGAGCCGGTGTTTTCTCAGCACATCTACATGCACGACAGGACAACGGGCATCACCACGCGTGTTAGCGTAAACTCCGCCGGCGTCGCAGGGGTGGGTGTAGCGGCTAGATCCCCGTCCATCTGCGGAGATGGCCGATACGTGGCGTTCTCACACGATGCTGCCAATTATGTGGCGGATGACGCCAATGGCTTCGACGATATATTCGTCCGAGACGTTGTCGCCGGTACGACAACACTCATTAGCAGAAGCAGCACAGGGACGCCTGGCAACTGGTTCAGCGGGAGCCCGGTAATCTCGCAAAACGGCCGCTATGTGGCCTTCAACTCCCTCGCATCGAACCTGGTACCCGGTGATGGAGATCTTATCCAGGACGTCTTCCTGCGTGATCTCCACACGGGCACAACGACAAAGATCAGCCAGACCAGCACTGGAGTTCGTCCCGATGGGGACAGTCAAGTGTCATCTATCACCGCCGATGGGCGATTGGTGGCCTTCAGTTCTATCGCAACCAACATGACAGTCGGCGACACTAATGGTCAACGAGACGTATTTATTCGCGACACAGTGACCAATACCACATACCGTGTGTCAGAAGACGCCTACGGTGGCCAATCCAACGGCTGGAGCTCCGAAGCCTCCCTCTCTGGCGATGGCCGGTACGTTGCGTTCGGCACCAGTGCCAATAATCTGTTCCCGAACGATTGGAACGGTCTTAACGACGTGGTCATGCGCGCGGCGAGGCCTGTGAATATTACTTCCGTGACCCCTGAACATCTGCCGCGGGGAGCCAGTACATCCATTACAGTACAAGGTACTGGCTTTATGGCCGGAGCAACGCCACATCTACCCGGCGCTTCTCTATCCAATGTTCTGTTGGTTGACGAGGGCACGATGACTTTCGATGCACATTTACCCGGTACGGCTGCAGCGGGTACAAAGGATCTTGTAATTCTGGTTCCCGGCTCTGGTGCTGGCTTGTTCACCGGCTCCACCGGCCTGTGTTCCAACTGCGTGACGTATCAGTAGATTATCTCGGTCTAGTCTAAACCGTGGTCTGTCCCCGGTTTCTGCGCACAAACCCCAGACAAAACACCGCCACACCCAACAGCCACCCCGTAGCCGGAACCGGCACCAGGGAGATCGTCACCTCGTACTCCCCGATCGGATCGTTGTCGGTGTAGAAGCCGTCGTTCTCGGCGAGGAACAGGTAGGCGCTGGCGTAGCCCTGGGGCACGTCGAACAGGCCGCCTGAGCCCACCGGTATCAGCGCATCGATCCAACTGGTTCCGCCGGCTGGCGTAATAAAGTTGATGACATCCGGCGTTGTGCTCCAGACGCCGATCACGCTGTACGCGGGCAGGAAGTTGTAGATGCCGTTGTTGCCCGACGGGTCGAAGAAGCACGCGTCCGCCGGATTCGGACAGCCGTCCGGGCCGGTGGCGAACGGTCCTGCATCCACGACCTCACCGGTCACAGTCATCTGGAATGTCTCGACGTTGTTCAACACGAAATCGAAAGGCAGCGACTGCGCGGCCTGTGAGCCGGCGGCCTGGTAGTCGGGCAGGTCAGCCGGAACGAAAAAGCCGTTCCAGTCCGTGTAGAAAAGGTTGTCGCGCGAACTTACGGTGCTTTGCAGTAAGGTGGCGTTCGCAGACATCGCTACGCAGGCCAAGGTAACTACAAGCAGGGGTTTGATAATCTTAGGGCAATACATCTCGTTCTCCGCTTACAGTATAGCCCAATCGTCAGGCCGCAACAGCCTGCATCCTCTATCTCTCTGCGGTTATGGGGATTCCTTCGGTGCATTACTCTTGGGAATATGAGCGCTCACCCCTTCAACCTGGCTCTTCTCGTCGATATCCAGTACGACGCTTTTCATCGTGCGCCAGTTCTGCAGTTGCCCCGGCTGCACCCCGAATGTCTCGGCTACATCGCCGTCGTCGGTGCGCGGGATGGCCGTGCGGCGTTCTGCCCCACGAAAACGCCACTGGTTGATCCTTGCCCACACAATGAGTGACCCGCCCATCAGCGCAATGACCAGGGCGTAGGTCTTCCAGACATCCAGAAACGTCTCGTACCCGCCCAGCACCACCATGTGGCTATAAAACAGTTTCACGTTAAACGCCCAGGCGATCAGGCTGATGAGCGGCTGCCAGAGATAGAGCAGGGCAAACCAGAAAAACAGCGTGGTTCCAACCGCCGTTACCTGTTGCCCTCTTGTGACCCAGTCCGGACGATTGATGATGAGATCTTCTGGCTTCATACCCCGGCTCCCTGTTTCGGTTTAACGATGCCGCGATCGGGGCTTGTCCACTTGCCGGTGCGCTTCTCGCGCCGGAACAGTACACGGGGGATGGCCACCACCAGCGTCAGCGTATTGATCAGCCAGTACGCCAGCGGGTACCAGATAATCCAGAAAAAGTTTTTCGGCAGGCCCTTTTCGTAACGCGCATCCATAAACATGCTGACCAGAAATTGCAGGAGGCAGGTGACGGCCAACACAACACCATTCCAGCCGGGGATCAGCGACGGCACATCCAGCTGTTCCGGCAAGACAATGAACTTGCCGAGAATCCACAGGAACGTAATCAGCGCGAGGACGTAGCTCCAGATCGCGCTGGTAATAAACTCCAGCAGCACGCCCCACATGCGGCGCTTGCGCCACTGCAACGTGGAGCGGGCGTAGCGCATGACGGCCTCGGCGCCGCCCATCGCCCAGCGCAGACGCTGCTTCCAAAGGCCGGAGTAGGTCTCCGGCATCAGTATCCAGCACAACGCATTGGGCTCGTAGCGGATGTCCCAGTGATCCAGCTGCAACCGCCAGCTCACGTCGATATCGTCGGTGACGGTATCGGAATACCAATAATCCACGCGCTGCAAGGCGGCTTTGCGAAACAGTGTTACCCCACCCAACACGTTAAACACCCTGCCGTAAATTCGCTCGGCTCGGTTGATCAGTCCGACGATCGAGGAGAACTCGCCAACCTGTATTTTGCCGAGCAATGTCGAGCGATTGCGGATGCGGGGATTGCCCGTAACGGCGCCCACCCGCTGGGACTGTGTCAGGTGTGGCAGCATCCAGAATATCGCGTTTTCATCGAGCAGCGCATCCGCATCGATGCACACCAGGTATTCGGCGTTGGAGAGCATCGCACCGGCGCGCAACGCGATGGATTTTCCGCGATTCTCGCGCAGATGAATCACCCTGAGGCTCGGAATGGTTTGAGCCAGCCTGTCGAGTATCGCAGCGGTGTCGTCACGACTGCCATCATTGATGGCAATGATTTCGTAATCGGGGTACTTCTGCTGCAGCAGGTGCTCAATGGTTTCCTCGATATGGGCTGCCTCGTTGTAACAGGGAACCAGTATCGAAACCGGTGGCGTTTCATCAAGCTCTGCGGGATGGGTATAGTCCAGGCCACCCGATTTCTCCCAATGAAACCGGTAGTAAACGCCTCCCATCATCCACAGCCACGACATAAACAGCGGGTAGTAGTACGCATAGGCCAGCAGCGCGTCGAGCACCTGTTGGAAATCGATCATAGTGATATCAGCTCGCTCACCCGCGCCCCTGCTTAAAACCGCCAGTTGGCGCGGCCGTACACCGCGTTGAAGTACTCGCCTTCGCCATCGTAGTTACGATTCCTGTGAGTCAATCCATAGGACCATTCCAGAACTTTCGAATGTGTCCACGTGTGAGAATAGTCGATGTCCCAGATAAAGTTGCTGCCAAAACCCTCCTGGTGATACAGGCCAGCGCCAATGGCCAGGCTGTGGCTGAACTTTTTCTCGTAGCGCCGCTTGAGCACCCCGTCATACAACAGCACGGCGGCCAGCGAGTAGTCCTGTTCGGGGTTAAAGTAAGGCACGCTGCCGCCCGCCGAGTTGTCGGACCAATACGCCTGCTCCTTCAACGCGACGATGTGATGCTCGTCCTCGTACAGACGGTGATGATGGCTGAGGTATAACGACTGCCGTTCGTTACCGTCGCTGAATTCGGCGTAGCTACCGCCCGCGCTAATAGCGTGGCCTTCATTCCACTGGTGCTGCACTGACAGTTCAATCGACTCACCGTCGATGCCTTTATCGATTGCGCGCACCGGCACGAGCAAGCTGTAGGTTTGTAGCGTGGCGCGCAGACTCCACTTGTCATCGGGAAGCCAGGTACCAGACGCCGTCAGGCCGAAGTCCCCATCGTCGTCCAGGGCTTCACTCAGTTCGGCGGAGGCGATCAGGTGTCGCGACCTGTATTGCCCCCCAACACCCAGGCGCAGGATGTCGGCGTTGCCCTCATCGCCGGGCAGCTCAGCCGTGGCGATGTAAGAGTGCGCGAAAGGACGAAAGCTGTCGTTCAGTGGCTTCCCGTAGAGATAGGTGTCGGAAATGAGTTCGTAATTGGCGAAGGCACCGCCGTCACTCTTGCCCGCTGTGATACGCGCATCGAGCTCTGCCAGATTGTGCAGTTCCCAGTCGGTAGTCATCAGCTGCACTGGTTTGTTGTCAGGCGCCTGGGCAACCAGTTGCTCCACGTCCTCACGCACTTGCGGATATTTCCTGA
>CAYGOX010000230.1:0-6390 GCA_964351485.1 uncultured Halioglobus sp. | reverse complement strand
CGAGCTCCACCATCTGGTCCATTTCTACAAAGGCGAGTGATTGCCAGAACTTCATTCGCATCTCCCTGAGGGTAGCGTGTTAGTCTGGCACAGCGGGTTTGCACTCACAATTTGAAATAGTTCAGACTATAAAACCTGCGCGGGGCATTGGGCGCCGGTGCGCACAGCATCAATGGAGTGAAACGCATGGAGCAACACCTGATCGGACGGCGCGTGGTGGTCACCGGGTCCAGTATGGGAATCGGTCGCGCCGTGGCCATGCGCCTCGCGCGCGAGGGCGCGCAGGTTGTGATCAACGCCCGCAATGTCGAGTCCCTAGAGGAGGCACAGGCGGCGTTGCAGGCAGAGGGCCACAGCGTGGTGGCCAGTGCCGGCTCCGTGTCCGATTACCGGTACGCGGGCGAGCTGGTGCAGCGTTGCGTGGAGCACTACGGCGGGATCGATGTGCTGGTCAACTGCGCCGGGATCGCAGAACCGCCGGGCACCTCGATTCGCGATATCGAACCGCAAGACTGGCGCGAGCTGATCGATGTCCACCTGCACGGCACGTTCAACACCTGCCGCCACGCCGTACCGCACATGGTCGCGCAGGGACACGGCACCATCATCAACACCAGTTCGCACGCGTTCCTGGGCATGTACGGCGGCACGGGGTACGCGGCCGGCAAAGGGGGTACCAACAGCCTGAGCCTGGCGATGGCGACGGATCTGGCGGCCGATGGTATCGATGTGAATGTCGTGTGTCCCGGCGCCAAGACCCGCCTGTCGACCGGGGACGACTTCGTCAACCAGATCGAGGACCTCTACCGCCGCGGCGCACTCGACGAGCATCGCCGTGCCGCCGCGCTGAATCCGGCCGATCCGGCCTACGTCGCGTCGCTTTACGCGGCGCTGGCCAGTCCGTCGATGCGCGGAACCACGGGCAGGATTTTCTGGGGCAGCGGCGGTTTTATCGGCCGCTTTGACGAGAACCCGCAGGCGTTGCTGTCGGCCATGGATGCCGCAGACGCAGAGCCGCTGGCGGTTCCGCTGCTGGTGGAGCAGCTCCTAGCGGGCAACTAGCAGATCGGCAATGGCATCGCCAAGCGCCTCGCGCTCGGCCTGCCAGGCATTGCGGGTGAGCCGGGTCCGGGGGTTGATGTCGTCGGCCAGCCCGCGCAGACCGGCAAACAGCAGGTGGCGGGCGGTGTCGCTGCGCTGCGAGCCGGCCAGTTCAGGCGGCAGTAACTCGTTCCACAGGCGCGACATGGTGGCGGCCCAGGCCTTGACCTGTTTCTGGCCGTTGATGGCGGACGATTCATCCTTGCCCGCGTTGCGCAGGATCGCGACGCTGACCCGGTATTCCTTCTTGCTCAGCAGCGGCCAGATCACGTCGATCAGTGCGTGTACGCGCGTCCTGACATCGTCTCCCTCAAGACTGGCGTTGGCCAGTGATTGCAGGAAATCCTCGAAGATGTAGTCGAGCACGGCCTGCAGCAGGCCGTCCTTGTCGTTGAAGTGGTACTGCAGCACGCCCCAGGACACCCCGGCCTCGGCGGCTATCCGGTTGGTGTGGGCGGCGTGGAAGCCATCGCGGTAGATGCAGTCGATCGCGGCCCTGATGACCCGGTTGCGGGTGATCTCCCGCTTGGTTGTTTTTTTGCCCTTCAAATCCTGGTCCCTGCGGTGCCTGTGTCGGCGGCGTCATTATGCGTTTTTTTTGCCCGGTGGTGGTAGTGCGGATCGGCGCTTTTTAAAATAGTTGCGACTATAAAATGTGTCCGGTATCTTAGCCTCACTACAGCCCTGAAGGAGGTCGCAGGAGAATGTCGCAGTATAGTCGCGAAGAAATGGAAGAAATGATGCAGCGCTGGCTGGCCGTCAATGACAAGGCCGAGCGCGAGGGCAACTGGCGCTGCCTGGCGGATTTTTACACCGAGGACGTTGTTTACGGATGGGATACCCCCAACGGCAAGTACGAGTTCAACGATCGCGAGACCGTGCGCGAGACCTGCGTTGGGGCGGCGATGGATCCCTACAAGGGCTGGACCTATCCCTACGACAAGATAGTCATCGACGAGACGCGCGGTGAGGCTTTTGCCACCTGGTGGCAGGTCCCTCCTGGCGCGCCCAACCGCGAGGACGGTTCGCCTATGCGCGTCATCGGTGCGTCCTGGTTCAAGTACGGCGGCAATTACCAGTGGTCTGAGCAACTGGATATGTACGACTACACGAACATCACCAATCTTATCAAGGAGTGCGTCGAGAAGGGTATTCTCAAGGAAATGCCGGTGATGTCCTCCGAGCAGGTAGAGGAGTAACGACCATGAGTGCAGCGGCAGAGAAGGGCTTGAAGACGCCACCGAAGGTCAGCGGCGCCGTCGCAGAGGGTGGCCATCTCCCTGAGTTCGAAGCGGATTACTGCGCGTTTATCTCGCGCGCCCACGCCGAGTGCGGCGAGCTGGCGGAGTTCGACTTCGGCGGGCAGGAGACCATTCTTATGAGCGGTCCCGACGCCCAGGAGGTGTTTTTCCGCACACCGGATGAAATTTTCAGCCAGGCGCAGGCCTACCAGGTCATGGTGCCCGTATTCGGCCCCGGTGTGATCTTCGATGCGACGCCGGAACGCTGCAAGACCCAGCTGAAAATCCAGGTCGACGCGCTGCGCTACCAGAACATGAAAAATTACGCGACGGTCATCGCCGGCGAGGTTGAGGACTGGATCGCCGACTGGGGCGACGAGGGCGAGGTGGAACTGCTGCACGCGTTTCACGAACTCACCATGCACACGGCGACTCACTGCCTGCTGGGCAAGGAGTTTCGCTACAGCATGACCGAGGAATTCTTCAGCCTGTACAAGGATCTGCAGGCCGGTGTCCAGGCGATCAGCTTTATCGATCCGTATATGCAACAGCCGCTGTTTGCCGCTCGCGACAAGGCCCGCGAACGACTCGAGGAAATCGTCAGCGAACTGGTTGCCGAGCGTCGCGCCTCGGGCAAGACCTACACCGACGCGCTCGAAACCTTCATGACCGGTACTTACGAGGACGGCAGTCACCTGAGTGACACCGAGCTGACGGGCCTGATCATCGCCACCATGTTCGCCGGACACCACACCAGTTCCGGTGCCGGTGCCGAAACGCTGCTGGAGATCGCCAAGCACCCGCAGTACGCGGCGGAGCTGGTCGAGGAACTGGATGAGATCTACAAGGACGGCGCCGAGATCAGCCACGCGTCCCTGCGGGCAATTCCCCGGCTTGAGAGTTTTGTGAACGAGGTGCTGCGCCTGCACCCACCGCTGGTGATCCTCATGCGCAAGGTCATGGAGGACACCGAGTACAACGGTCACCTGATCGAAAAGGGCAAGACCGTGGCGGTCTCGATTTACGAGAGCCATATCAACCCGGAGTACTTCCCGGATCCGCTGACGTTCAACCCGCATCGCGAAGAGCCCGAGCGCATGTTCGCCTACATCCCCTTCGGGGGTGGTCGCCACAAGTGTGCCGGCAACGCCTTTGCGCTGCTGCAGCTCAAGGCGATCTTCAGCGCGCTGCTGCGCCGCTACGAGTTTGAACTGGCCGGCCCGGCCGAGGACTACGTCGATGAAAAAGCGAACATGACGATCCGTCCCAAAGACCCCTGTATACTGCGTTACAAGCGTCGCGCGAACTGAGGAGTCGACCGTGAAAATCAAGCTCGATCTCGACCTGTGCCAGGGGCACAGCGTGTGCATGGAGGAGTGCCCCGAAGTCTTCGAGGTGCGCGATCGCGAGGATGGCTATCCCCAGGTGCACCTGGTGGTGGAGTCACCCGGCGAAGAGCTGCGCGCCAAGGTGGAAGCCGCCGCCCAGTACTGCCCCAACCGCGTTATCTCGATTGAGGATTAGCGCCGCATCATGAGGGTCATGCTCACCGGCGCGACCGGGTTTGTCGGATCCCATATCTGCCGGTCGCTGCTGGCGCAGGGACACTCGGTGAGAGCGCTGGTGCGCAGCCCGGAGCGCGCCGCGGCGCTGTTTCCCGGTGCCGACCCGGCCCCCGAATTCATTGCCGGCGACATCACCGATCGTGCCGTCGTCGAGCGCGCCATGGCAGGTTGCGATGCGCTCGTGCACACCGCAGCCGCCACGCCCATGCAGATCGAGTCGGTGGATCAGCTGTTTGCGGTGAACGTGGGCGGGACCCGCAATGTTGTCGACACCGCCCTGGCGGGCGGTATCGAGCACATTGTCTGTCTGTCGAGCATCACCGCGATCTTCAATCGCGACGGCAGCAAGGTGACCCCCGAGGCCGAGCCTGTGCCCTCGCGCATGCCCTACGGGCAGAGCAAGGTCGAGGCCGAACACTACCTGCGCGAGTTGCAGGCGCGCGGCGTCCCGATTGCGATCCTCTATCCCGGCGGTGTGCTGGGCCCCGACGATCCGGGGCTGTCGGATTCCTGCAAGGCGATCAAGCATCGGCTGGAAAACGGTTTCCGCATCTTTGGCGACGGCGGCGTCCAGTACGTGGATGTGCGCGACCTGGCCGATCTGGCCTGCGCCCTGCTCGCCGATGGCGCTGCGGGACGCTTCCTGGTGCCGGGGGTGTACGCCACCTGGGTCGAACAGGCAGATCTGCTGGAATCGGTGTCCGGTGCGACGCTGACGCGCATTCCGGCGCAGGGCTGGAAGCTGCGCCTGATCGGCCGCCTGGTGGATATCGTCCGCCTGTTCCGCACGGTGGATACCCCGATCTCGGCCGAGACCATGCGCTACGCAACCCAGTGGCCGAAAATTGCCAACACGCCAGCCCTTGAACAGCACGGCCTTACCCTGCGACCATTGAGCGAAACCTTCGAGGATACCCTGCGCAGTATGGTCAGCGCGGGCCACCTCGCCCCCGATCAGTGCCCGCGGCTGAACTGAGCCGCCCTGTCAGGAGATAACGCGATGCGACGATGGCTGGTCGAGTCCTTTGGCAATCCCGTCGATGTCTGGCGCCTGGATGAGAATGCGCAGGACTTTGAGCCCGGACCGGGTCAGCTGAAGCTGGCGGTGGAGGCGGGCGGTCTGGGCTTGCCCGATGTTCTCATGTGCCACAACAACTACCCGCTGACGCCACCCCTGCCGTTTACCCCGTCGCAGGAAGCCGCCGGCCGCGTGGTCGCGGTGGGCGAGGGTGTGGACGCGGCGCGTATCGGTACGCGGGTGCTGGGCCCCACACTGTTCCAGGCACAGCGCGGTGGCCTGGCGGATTTTTGCCTGATGGATGCGGGCGGCGCACTGCCCATTCCCGACGATATGTCCGGTGTCGAGGCGGCGGGTTTCTTCATTCCCTTCCAGACGGCGTGGGTGGCCCTGGTACGCCGCGCGCAGGTGTCCGCGCGCGATACCGTGCTGGTGCTGGGTGCATCGGGCAGTTCCGGCGCTGCGGCGGTCCAGCTGGCGAAGGCCAAGGGTGCACGTGTCATCGCCGTGGCCGGCGGCCCGGAAAAGGCGGCCTACTGCCAGAGTATTGGCGCCGACGACGTGATCGATCGCAAGCGCGAAGACGTGACCGAGGCCGCGCTGGCCCTGACCGGGGGCGAGGGTGTCTCGCTGGTGTTCGATCCGGTGGGCGGTCAGGCCGGCCGCGCCGCCTTCAAGGCCCTGGGCTTCGAGGGCCGGTTCCTGGTGATCGGCTATGCCAGCGGCGAATGGGCACAGATCAGCCTGGTGGAAACGCTCATGAGGAACCAGTCCCTGCTCGGCGCGATGCCGGTGGGGTACAGCCCCGAACAGGTGCTGGCAGCACACGAGGACCTGCTGGGTCACTGGCGCGCGGGCCAGCTCAAGGTGGCCACCTCGCAGGTCTTCGAGTTCGATGACGCGCGCAAGGCCATCGAACTGATCGCCGGCGGGCGGGTGGAAGGCAAGGTCATCGTCCGCGTGGCGTAGTGCGCCCCGGTTGCCCCTGATCTGGTAATCCTACTTGAACTGATCGCGTGCAATGCGCGGCCGGGCCGGTGGCCCGGCGCTGTCTCACCGCAGGCTGTGCCATAGTTGCCAGGACATCCCTACAGGTGAAAACCCATGACCAAATTGGTAGATAAATACGGTGGCTGGGCCCTGGTGACCGGTGGCTCGCAGGGTATCGGCAAGGGCTTTGCCCGGCGACTGGCCAGCGAGGGCTTCAACGTGGTCCTCACGGCGCGCCGCGAAGATGTTCTGGCCGAGACGGCGGCTGACATTGAGAAAGAATTCGGTGTCACCACCCGGACGCTCGCCATGGATATGACTGTGCCCGGCGCCATCGAGCAGTTGAAGGAAGGCGACATTATCGTAGAGGTGAACCAGGATCCGGTTGCAAGCCCCGATGACAACGCGGCCAAGATCGCCGCCGCGGTCGAAGCGGGCAAGGAGTCAGTGCTGCTCCTGGTCAATAGCGGTGGTG
>CAYGOX010000229.1:0-6399 GCA_964351485.1 uncultured Halioglobus sp. | reverse complement strand
GCCTTGGCCTGTATCGAGGCAGCACCCGCAAGCTGTACCGCGCCGGTCAGCGCCAGGCACAGGGCCGCGAGGCGCAGTCCATTACGCGGGGACATGGTCGACCTCCGCCTGGCGCACCACGCGCAGCAGCAGTGCCATGAACAGGCACAGCGTGCCCAGCCACAGTTTCGCCGGACCGGTGGTCGCGGTCTGTGCAAAGGCAAACGGTGGCGGCGACTGGCCGGCCGGACGGGCATTGGGCACCGCCGCGCTGTGCAGGGCCTCCTCGGCCGGCCGCGAGATGACCTCCTCGATGGCGACAAAACTGGTGTAGGGGCTCAGCAACTGGTGTTCCAGCGCCAGCGGCAGGACCGCGTCTCGCACCGCGTCGGCCGGCTGGCCCTGCGCCAATGTGTCCAGCAAGCCGGCGATTTTCTTGCGCGCCCATACCGACGCCACCCCCGCGTGCCCGGCCCGATGCACCGGATCACCCGCCGGCGCAACCTGCAGCACCTGGCGCCAGGGCTGGCCGCCGATATCCGCCTCGACCACCACCTCGCCAGCGGGGGCCTGTTCCCCGAACTTCACCGCCAGCAGCAGCGGCTCGCCGGTATACAGATCGCCCGGGCGATCGGGCCACGCCTCCACGGCCGTCGGCCAGTTCACAGTGATGTTGGTCGCGGCGGGCCGCGCCAGCTGCGCGAGCAACTCGCCCATACGCGCCTCGACCTCGTCGAGCCTGCCGATATGGGTGTGGGTGCCGCGGCCGAATTGCGCGGCCTTGCGCATGAACCAGCTGTTGGGCGCCGAGCCGATGCCGACCGTGAACAGCCGCTGGTCGCCGAGGTGTCGGGCTATCTGCTCAAACAGCGCCGCTTCGTTGCCCACGGCGCCATCGGTGATGAACACGACCTGTCGCACCGCGCCCTCGGCCAGGGTGTCGTCGGGATCGTCCGCCAGCGCCGCGAGCAGCGCCGGCATCATCTCGGTACCGCCGGATGCGTTGAGCAGGCGAACAAACTCCAGCGCGCGCTGCAGGTTGTGGCGGTTGGCCGGCACCGGCTGCGGAAACAGCTTGCGATGATGGGAGGCAAAGCTGATCACGTTAAACGAATCGGTCGGCCGCAGCGCCTCAAGCGCCCGCGCCACACTGGCCCTGGCCTGCTCGATGGAGACACCGCCCATGCTGCCGGAGGTGTCGACCACGATCACCATCTCCCGGGCGATGTTGTCCGGGCGCCTGGAGGCCGCCGGCGGCACCATCATCAGCAAGCCGTAGTCCGAACCTTCCACCGTCTCGGTAAACAGCGCCGCGCGCGGCGCGCTGCCCACCACCGGCTGCCACTGCAAGACGAAGTCGCGATCCATCTCGACCGGACCGTTCGCCAGGCGCACCCGGTATACGCCCGCGCTGCGTTGCAGGGAAATGGCGTGGTACGGCGAATCGACCGATGCCAGCGGCATTCCCATGTCGAGGGTCACGTCGATAACCAGCGGGTTGTGCGGCGCCGCGTCCGAACCGGCGTGGCGATGCTGGACCGGCGATATCGCCGCGGCGTCCGGGACGTCGGTGGTATTGCGCGCCCACCCCAGGTACGGATTCACCTGCAGCGGGCCGGGAGCATCCTCGACGACTTCGGGGAGCAACGCCCCGGGCATATAGCGCGCGGTCAGCGTGGTGGGCAGGCGCAGCGAGAAACGATCCGCCGCCAGGGTCACCGTCTCCACGTATTCCAGGCGCACCCGCACCTCCTCGCCCGGCCCGATGTTGGCCACGCGGTTGGTAAACAGGTTCGGGCGCTGCTGCTCGACAAGGCTGGCTTTCTTGCCGCTGCGTTTTGCGGCCTCGTAGAGGCGACTCGCTTCTGCCTTTTCGCGCACCTTGCCGACGATACGCCGTTCGCCAACGACCATTTCCAGGTAACGCACCGCCGCCTCTTCCGGCAGCGGAAATGCGTACACGCCCTCCACGTAGCCGTTCGACGTGTTGTGGAAGGTCTGGTCTATGGTCACCGTGGCGATCATGCCGCTGATCGCGACGTCCACGCTGGTCTCGAGCGCCGGCGCCTGTATGCGCTCGCCCTCGCCTTCCAGCCACATCACACCGGCACCTTCGGTTTCGGTCTGTGCGTGCGCGTGAACCGCCGCCAGCGACATCAGCAACAGCGAGGCGCCGAGCAGCGCGGGCAGGCAGCGAAAAAGCAGCCAGAGCGGCAGACCGCCAAAGCGCGCCCGGTCCAGCCGGTAGGTGGTGTGCAGTTTGCGAGTGATGGGGGTCATGGTGTCTCTCCTTTGAGCCTCTGTGTTTCCCAACACCGCCATTACACCCGGCGCAACTGGCACAACCGCGGACCAATTCGGGCAATCCGGTGAGCAATTGTGGCGAAATGTGGCAGCACCTTGAGATGCCCGGCAGATTTTGGAAAACTGCGTCCACCGCCGCGCCAGAGCGCCCACATGCCGCAACACATCGCCATTGTCGAAGACGAAGCCGCCATCGCGGCCAATTACCGCGACTGGCTCGAACGCCAGGGCTTTCGCGTGTCGCTGCACCACAACCGGCATACGGCCGGTGAGGCGTTCGCGCGCGAGCTGCCGGACCTGGCCATCATCGACGTGGGCCTGGGCGAAGAAATCGAGGGCGGCTTCGAGCTGTGCCGCGACCTGCGCAGCCTCGCCCCGGAATTGCCCATCATGTTCCTCACTGCGCGGGATTCAGAACTGGATATCATCAGCGGGCTGCGCCTGGGGGCCGACGACTACCTGACCAAGGACGTGAGCCAGGCCCACATGCTGGCGCGGATCGTCGCGCTGTTTCGCCGCGTCGACGCCCTGCGCGCACCGGAGCAACACGAGGATGTGCTGCAGCAGGGCCCGCTGCTGCTCAACCGCGAGCGCATGACCGTGCGCTGGACCGACCAGCCCATCGACCTCACCGTTACCGAGTTCTGGATTGTGCATGCGCTGGCGCGCAGGCCCGGCCAGGTGAAATCGCGCGAGCAACTGATGGATTCGGCCAGCGTGGTGCTCGACGACACCACGGTGACATCCCACATCAAGCGCATCCGGCGCAAGTTCGAGGCAGTCGACCCCGCCTTTGCAGCAATCGAAACCGCCTACGGTGTGGGCTACCGCTGGTCCGGACACTAGCGCGTGGGGCTGCGGCGACAACTCCTGCTGGTGAGCCTGCTGCTCCTGACCCTGCCCTGGGCGGGCTGCCAGTTCGTGCGCGAAATGGAAGGCGCGTTGCGCAAGGGCCAGGAGCAGTCACTGCAGGCCAGCGCGCAGGCCATCGCCGCCACGCTGGGCGACGACGTTGCGCACCTCTACCCCTTTGAAGGCCGGCGTGACGCCACTCCGGACGACCGCGCCAATCTCTACGCGTTCAGCACCACCCAACCGGTGATCGTCGACGGCTACGGTGACGGCTGGGAAGACATCGGGCGCGCCAGCATGGGTGAGCCCGGTCGCTTCGCCGTGCGCTACGCGGCGCAGGTGCGCGGCGATACGCTCTACCTCTTGCTGAACGTTGAAGACGAAGACGTGGTCTACGACAACCCGGGGCTCTCACCGGAACCCAATGGTGACCGGCTGGTGTTGCGGCTGTGGTACAACGATCGCCGCCAGGACTACGTCCTGACCACGGCCGCGCCGGGCAGCGTGCGCGCGCGGCCAGCCAATCGCCGCGAACGCGATATCGACGCAGCGCGCATACGCGGGTTCTGGCAGGACGCGGTATCGGGCTACACCCTGGAACTGGAAGTGCCCCTGGCCTACACCGGCGGGCGCCTGGGGTTCTACCTCGTCAACGAATCCCGCGCGCGCGCCCGCACCGCGACGTTGGGCAACATCGAACCGCTGGACGCCACCGCGCCACCGTGGCTGATCTTCACCCCGCCGGATGTAGACGCGCTGCTGCGCCCGTTTGCCACCGCGCACAGCCGCATCCAGCTTGTCGACAACGAACACTGGCTCCTGGCCGAGCAGCGCCCACTGCCGTCACAGGGGCGCGACCAGCGCGAGACCTTCTGGCTCCTGCGGCTGCTCTATCGCAGCATCCTCTCGAATGAAACTCTTGAGGCGCCACCGGCCGCCGCGGTGGCCGGCAAGATCGCCGGGCCGGAAATCGACCAGGCCTTGTCGGGGGTGGCGAACAACCGGCGCTACCGCGACAGCAACTATGCATCGCGCACCACGCTGGTTGCGGCTGCGCCGATACGCGACGCGCAGGGTGTACTGGGCGCCGTGGTCCTGCGCCAGAGCGCGGAAACCTACCTGTCGCTGACCGACCGGGCCTTCGGGCGCCTGTTCCGCTACAGCCTGCTGGCAGTCGGCATCGGCGTGCTGGGGCTGCTCGGCTTTGCCACGGTATTGTCGTGGCGTATCCGCGCACTGTCGCAGGCGGCCAGCAACGCCATCGGTGACGATGGCCGCGTCGCCCAGACATTCACCCACAGCAACGCGCCCGACGAGATCGGCGCGCTGTCGCGCAACTACGGCGAATTGCTGGCGCGAGTGCGGCACTACAACGAGTACCTGCATTCGCTCAGCCGCAAACTGGCGCATGAACTACGCACGCCGATCGCCGTCATCCAGTCCTCGCTGGACAACCTGGAACAGGCGGACACCGACAGCGAGCGCGCCGGCTACAGCCAGCGGGCACGCGAGGGCCTGACACGCCTGCAACACATGCTCACGGCCATGAGCGAGGCCAACCGCCTGGAAGAAAGTATCAGCAGCAACCGCCGCGAACTCGTCGATCTCGTACCACTGCTGCGTGAGGTGCACGCCGCCTACCGCGACGTATTCACCCGGCACCGGCTGCTGCTGGCGCTGGAGCCGCCGACCGCACTGGTGGAGGGCTCGCCGGAATTACTGGTACAGGCGCTCGACAAACTGGTCGAGAACGCGGCGTCTTTTTGCCCCGAGGAAGGCGAAATCACACTGGCACTGACACAGCGTGACGCCAACTGGGTCATCAGTGTCGGCAATGAAGGTGCGCCGTTGCCGCCACAGTTGCGCGAACGCCTGTTCGAACCGATGGTATCGGCGCGAGCAGCCAGCACCGACGCCGTGCACCTCGGCCTTGGCCTTCACATCGTGCAACTGATCGTGCAGTTCCACAGCGGCGACGTGGCCGCGCAGGACCTCGAGGACGGCACTGCCCCGGGCCGAGTCTGATACGGCAGCCAAGCGTTCCACGCTTGCGGTCTCTTACAACCCCATCTCCGACAATCCGGGGTGATCATCCGGACGCGGTCCGGCGGGCCAGAGAAATTTCCTCTGAGACTCGCTGATCACCAGGTCGTTGATGCTGGCGTGTCGCGCTTTCATTAACCCATTGTCGTCGAACGCCCAGTTTTCGTTGCCGTAGGAGCGGTACCACGTACCGCTGTCATCGTGCCATTCGTATGCGAAGCGCACGGCGATCCTCGCACCGCCGTGCACCCACAATTCCTTCACCAGGCGATATTCCAGCTCCCTCGCCCACTTGCGTTCAAGAAACGCGACAATCGCCGCCCTGCCGTTGAAAAACTCGTTCCGGTTGCGCCACGCAGAATCCTCCGAGTAGGCCAGCGCCACTGCCGCTGGATCCTTCCCGTTCCACGCGTTCTCTGCCTTGCGCACCTTGAGCAACGCATCCTCGAGCGAAAACGGCGGCAGCGGCGGTCGCTGCTCTGTACTCATGCATCGACTCCCTACCAGCTCTTATATGGCAGGAATTTACCGTTGAGCGTGAGCAACACGCGGTCGCCCTTGGGATCCTCGATCTTTTCGACTTCCATCGAAAAATCGATGGCGCTCATGATGCCGTCACCAAACTTCTCCTGAATCACCTCCTTCAATGTTTCCCCGTAAACACCTACCACTTCGTACAACCGATAAATCAGCGGATCGGTCGGTACCGCATTTTCCCAGGTCTTGATCGGGTACGCTTCGAGCGCCTTGACCACCTCCGCGCCCAACCCGAAGTACTCGGCGATCGCCGACGCGCGCTCGGGCGGCGCACTGTTCATGCCCAGGCAGGCCGATGCGACCCAGACCGGGGACATATCCACGGCTTTGCCCACCGTCTCCCAGGTCACGTCCATCTCGAGCTTTTTGGCAACGATGGTTTCGGTCATCTGAAGTTTGTCCATAGTGGTTCCTCTATAGTTCGAACAAAGTATCCAATCGTGAGTTACACGGCGGCCTGCATGCCCACCGGTTCATAGTCCTCTTCTTCCTGCGATGAAACGGCCAGCGCGGCCGGGTTGACGTTAACGGTGGTTCCCCCGTTCCCGCTGCCCTGGGTAATTTCGCCGGAGCGGTTCACGAGGAAGTTCACCAGGTAGTTGCGAATCTGGTAGTACGCCGGATCCTCGACAATCGTCGCGCGGTTGCGCGGCCGCGGGATATCGATGCTGACCGACTCGGCAA
>CAYGOX010000228.1:0-6421 GCA_964351485.1 uncultured Halioglobus sp. | reverse complement strand
TGCATTCACAACGAAATCGAAGTAGTCCACAACGAACATTTCCTCGGAATAAGGAAAGCCGTCCAGACAGACATCCTCGTCACCTACTGCGAGACTGACACTGTTCCAGCCGGTTTCAGCGATAGACAGGCGGGCCACTTCCGGGTGGCGTATCTTGACCCGGTGGAAGTAGTCATCGGGCAGGTCGTAGGGGGTGACAAACTCCCCGCCCTCCTTGCGGTTACCAAAGGCGTACGACGCCATGGCAAAGGTGTCGTGCTTCATCCGGATGATGTCCTGGTACTGTTCCTCGTCCCAGCCGTCCAGTTTGTCTTCGTACAGGGCTTCCACCGAGAACGAGGCGAACACAACCGAATCCGGGGACACGGCCTTGATGCGGTCGTACGCGCGATTCTGAACGTCGACGAGATTGTCCCAGGCCTCACCAGCACCCCCACAGTTGAAGTAGTACAGGTTCGCCTCGGAGAAGTTCACCACGTACAGCGGCTGCAACTCACGTGACATCCACGTGGCGTAATTGATATAGGCCTCGGCGGCCTCCATGGCTTCGGGCAGCGCGAAATCGAAACACGAGGGCGCCCAGGTCAGGTCGACCTCCAGTTCCCCGTCGACATCGCGGGCAAAACCCACCGTCGCCCGGCGGACCAGGCCAAGCTGCAGCAAAAGCGGCTTTTCGGTGGCCAGCGCCTGATCAATCAGCTTGCGCACTTCGATGGTCCACGCATGATCCTCGGGAATATCCAGTCCGTCAGCAAACAGGTCGAACGGAATGCCGATATAGTCGGCAACGATACTGATAACGTCTACATCATCGGTGATGGAGAGCATGGGAAAATCATCATTGCCGTTGCGCAACGGGCGATTCTCGACAGGCAGGAACTGGACGGCTGTCGCGCCCATACGAAACACGCGGAAATCCTCACCCGGTACGCGCGGCGGCTCCGGCGGTGTCGTCGGCCCGCCCGAGGAACTCGAACTGCCATTTTCAAAGGTGATCGATTCGTTGAGGTTGACGGAGCCACCACCGCCACCGCAGGCGGCAAGGCACAACGCCAGTACAACAACCAGGGGAAAACGCGTGTTCATGCCTCTGTCAGACCTCTCTGTGCTGCCCGGGACGACACCCGGTAACAGACTCGCCAGCTTACAATAATAATCGGGAACGGTGGGCGTCGAGAGAGATTTTCCCGCTTTTGTGACCCAGGTCGACGGGACTGAGGCTCAGGTGCTGTTCTCGGCGTCTTGCAGGAAGGCTGCAACCGTATCGGCGAGCCCTGCCGCGAGGTCGAATTGCGGGCGCCAGCCCATGGCCAGTAGCGGCGCGGTGTCAAACACCGGCTGCATCACCTCCCCCGCCCGGTAGGGCAATCCTCCGAAATTCAGCGATGACGTGAGGGTCGCCTGACCCCGGTAGGCCGTGTAGGCCGTCTCCACGAAATGTCGCAGGGTGTTCATCTGCCCACTGCCGACGTCGTACTGCTGCAGGCCGGTACCTTCGAGCCGGTCCAGAACGGCAAGAATGGCCGCACTGACATCGCGCACATGAACAAAATCACGGACCTGCTCGCCGGGGGTAAAATCGATACGCCCAGTATTGCGCGCAAACTCACCGAGCAGCCAGGACAGGAAACCGCCCTCGTTCTCACCCGGACCATAGATGTTGCCCAGGCGCAGATTGGCTATCGCCAGCGCATCGGCAAACTGGGGCAACCACTGGGCGAACTGTTTCTTGGAACGTGCGTAGGCGTTGACCCCGGCCTCCAGTTGCGTATCGGCGTTGATAAAGCGCATGACGCCCGCTTCAGTTGCCGCTTCCAGCAAGTGGACACCCAGCAAGACATTCGTGCGCAGCAGCGACGCCAGGCCGCCCTGCCCCCGGCCCTGGTCGCTCGCCAGGTGAACAATCGATTCGATACGCTGTGCTTTGAAGGCGCTGGCGAGCGAATCGTCCTCCGCGTCCAGGAACGTCAGACCGGGGTGTGCGGCGAGCAGTGCGGAAATATCAGAAGTGGCGCGTTTGAGAACGCAAACCTCGCGACCTGACTGGCACAGGGCATCGAGCGTGTGCCGCCCGAGGAATCCGGTGGCACCCGTCAACAGCACGCGGCCTGTCATGCGTCAGGCTTGCGCGCGTCCGAAGGCCGCTATCTCTTCGAGACAGAGCGCCCTTGCGTCGGCACCGCCGATGAAGGCTTTTTGCCAGTTCACGATCCGCTCCAGTGTCTCTGCCAACGCCCAGGTCGGACGCCAGTCGAGATAGGTCCGGGCGCGGGAAATATCCAGCTTCAGGTAGGTCGCCTCGTGCGGCTGGGTGCTGTCGCCCAGCAACTCCCAGCCAGCGCCGTCACCCCACTTTTGTGCCATCTCAGCGGCGATCCAGTTCACCGGCCGGGCGCCCTCGTCCCAGGGACCGAAGTTCCAGGGTTTCGCAACAGACTGCCCGTCACTGTAGAGGCGCTGGGCCAGCACCAGGTAGCCCGACAGCGGCTCCAGCACATGCTGCCAGGGACGGATCGCGTCGGGATTACGCACGATTGCGGGCCGACCCTCTCCAAAGGCCGTGAGGATGTCGGGAATCAGGCGATCCTCAGCCCAGTCACCGCCGCCAATAACGTTACCGGCCCGGCCGGTCGCCACGGCTGTTTCGGTCTCGCCCAAAAAAGACCGGCGATAGGCGTCTGTCACCAGTTCGGCGCAGCCCTTGCTATTGCTGTAGGGATCGTAACCGCCCATGGGTTCATTCTCGCGGTATCCCCACTCCCACTCACGGTTCTCATAACACTTGTCTGTCGTGACCACGACCACTGCTTTGACGCCTTCGCACTGACGCACAGCCTCGAGCAGGTGCACCGTGCCCATGACGTTGGTCGCGTAAGTCCCGACAGGATTCTGATAGGACGCACGCACCAGCGGCTGCGCCGCCATATGGATTACGATTTCGGGCTTGAACGCATGCAGGCTGGCGGCGAGCGTCGATGCGTCGCACACATCGCCCAACTGGCTGTCCATGTGCGCGGCCACATCCGCGGCGTGAAACAGCGCCGGATCGGTCGGTGCCGGTAGTGCATAGCCGCGGACGGTAGCACCCAGGCTGGTGAGCCAGATCGACAGCCAGCTGCCCTTGAAGCCGGTGTGCCCGGTGAGAAAAACCCGCTTGCCGCTCCAGAATGCGCTGTCAATCATGGCGACTCAGTCCCAGGTTTTCCAGGGCGCCTTGCCACTGGTCCAGAGCGACTCCAGATTATTCTTGTCGCGCAGCGTGTCCATACACTGCCAGTAGCCCTCGTGTTCGAACGAGACGAGTTGGCGGTCCTCGGCCAGGCGCATCAATGGCTCCTGCTCCCAGATGGTGCTGTCGTCCTCGAGGTAGTCAATGACACCGGGCGAAAGGACAAAGAAACCACCGTTGATAAGACCGCCGTCACCCATCGGTTTTTCGTTGAACTGGGTGATCAGGCCGTCGTGAATACCCAGCGCGCCAAAGCGCCCTGGCGGCGTGGCCGCTGTCATCGTCGCCAGCTTGCCATGCTGCTTGTGATAGGCGATCGCGGCCGAAATATCGACGTCGCCTACACCGTCACCGTAGGTAAAACAGAACGCTTCCTCGTCCTTCAGGTATTCGCTCACGCGCAGCAGGCGTCCGCCTGTCATCGAGTTGTCACCGGTGTCGACAAGGGTGACCCGCCAGGGTTCTGTGCGGCGGTCCAGCACCTCGATTGAATTTTCCTTGAGATCGAAGGTTACGTCAGACGTGTGAAGAAAATAGTTGGCGAAGTATTCCTTGATCACGTAACCCATATAGCCGCAGCACACGATGAAATCGTTCACGCCGTGATGGGAATAGATCTTCATGATGTGCCAGAGAATCGGCTTGCCGCCGATCTCCACCATGGGCTTGGGTCGGTAGGCGGTTTCTTCGCTGAGACGTGTGCCCAATCCGCCGGCGAGAATCACTGCTTTCATGGTCTTCCTTGGTCAGGTTAAACGTGGTGGCAGCACTGCTGGGCGCAGAGCTTAGACAATCGTTGTGAACCTAACAATCCCGCAGGTCAAAAAATGCTGGGGAGTTATCAGGTTCACCACGCTGACACGGCGTTTTTGCCGGGTCAGTTCGCAGGTGGCTGCAGGGGCAGGGCCAGCTCCTGGCGCCAGCGCGGCATGAGCATGGGCCGTTCGGCACCGCTGTAGGTGCGCAGCCCGAATGACCCGAAGGCCTTCTGTACCAGCTCGGAAAACAGCGCAGTACCGTTCTCGAAGGTGTAATCCTTGACGAAGTTCATGACCGTGCACCACGGATCACCCTCGCAAGCCAGGTAGGGAATCGAGTCGCGGACATAACATGTGTCCTGCGCAGCGGCGCTCATGCTGTCACGCATCGACCACCAGTTTACAAACTCAAACTGGCCGTAATGCGCGCTGGCAAAGACGAACCCCATGTAATCACGCACCCAGCTCTCTTCCGAGTAGGGAAAGTTCTGGATACAGAAATCGGTGTCACCGATGCTGATCGGCGAGACGTTCCAGCCCGTCTCCGCAATCGCCAGCTTCTCCTCCGGATGCCTGAGCATCACACGCACCAGGTAATCGAGCGGCAGGTCGTAGGGATTGGCCAGCCGGGGTTCACCGGGAATGGGCACACCGAACGGATAGATCGAAATGCCAAACAGATCCCGCTTGAGCGCGGTGACCGCCTGGTATTCCTCTTCGATGAAGCCGTCCAGTTCCTGGCCGTACAGCGATTCGATCTTTATCGATGGGAAGACCGGCATATCCGGGTATACGGCTTTCACCGCGTCGTAGGCCCGGTTCTGAATCGTCACCAGGGCATCCCAGGAGGCAGATGGGCCACCACAATCGTGGTAGTACAGGTTCGCCTCGATAAAGTTCACCAGGTAAGCCGGCTGAAAAGTCTGCGCCATCCAGACGGCGTAGTTGACGAACGCATCGCCAACCAATTGCCCTTGTGGCGTTGTAAAGTCGTAACACACCCCGGCCCAACCGTCCTGCACGATCAGTTCGCCATTAACATCAGACGCCCAGCTCACCACGCCGGTGCGGACAAAGCCCAACTCCAGCAGCAGTTCCTTGCCGGGCGCGTTGGCATCGGCCGCCATCTGCGTCATGGCCTGCGCCCAGGCGTGATTCGGATCAATAGTAGGCCCGAGCGCAAAGATATCGAACGGAATGCCGATGTACTCCGGCCACAAGGTGATCATGTCCGTATCTGCAGCCACCTCGGAAAAGGGAAAACCGGGATGGGAATTGCGATAGGGAGGGTGCGTCAGCGGCAGCATCTGGACAGCCGTGGTCGCCATCTTGAATGGGCGAGTGGTCTGCGCCTGCAGGGTCGCGGCGCAGCACAGGAGCACTAGCGCACAGAGAAAGGCTACAGCCTGACGATACGAGGTGAAGCCAGCGGTGGTTCGAGCGACAAACATGGGTACGACGTCCAAGGGTAAGATTCTGACTATTAAGCCAAATCGGCAGATGGTTTGCTATAACTAGCCGCAAGAGATGTGCCACAGTTCCACTTTCTGAGTGGAATTAGGTGGTTAAATCTGAAGAATGCTGCCAAACCCGCCCCACCACGCAACTCAGGTGCCAATTTGCACCAAAACTGTAAAGTTGACTGACACCTGTGCACCCCGATGGCGCCGGGGACATACCGCATTTTGGCAACGCCGGGCGGCAGCCCGGGATGATTCGGCGCGGGCTTCGCGCTATCATCTTCAGTGCGTCATGACGCCGGTGCAGCGCCGCTACGCTGACCGGCAGACGCCACATACACGACCGAGAGGATTACCATGTTTCAGTCATTGTCCGGAGCGGCTTCTGCCAGGCTCCTCACCCTGTTTTTGGCCCTGACACTGGGTTACCCGCTCACGGCCTGTTCATCCAACGAAGCGGACAGATCGGAGGACGCCGTGGCCCAGCAAAAAAACAGAAACTCGGGGACACGCCCCTTCCTGATGGGGTTTACCCCCTTCCACTACAGCTGGGTCGAGGACGAGATCACCAAAACCTACGAGATGATCTACAAGCACGCCGACATGATGGCGTACCACTTCGACGAAGGGGTGCCCTGGCCTGAAGCCTACGACAACAAGCCCTACCACGAGAACGTCGAAAAGGAACTGAAACACCGCAAGGACATGCTGCGCAAAGGCGGCAAGGTCTATGTCGCGACCACCCCCATCAACTTCGAGCGCAAGGGTCTGGCAGACTACTGGGAGAAAAAGGAGCAGATCGACCGCCCCGGCAAGTGGGCCGACATGGAACTGGACGATCCGAAAATCATCCAGGCCTATACGAATTACTGCATCAAGCTCATTGAAACGTTTGACCCCGCCTACTTCGTATATGGCGTCGAGGTAAACCTGCTGGCGGCAAACGAGCCCAAGGCCTAGAAGAAATTCCAGAC
>CAYGOX010000227.1:0-6503 GCA_964351485.1 uncultured Halioglobus sp. | reverse complement strand
CTGCGCGGCCTGGTCGCAGACGGTAATCACCAGGTCAAAGGCGCGCTCGGCAAACTCATCCCAGGATTTGCTGCGCGGCGAGCCGGGATCGATCCCGTGGCGTTCCAGCGTCGCTATGGATTTGGGATGCACATACCCGGCGGGGGAACTGCCGGCGCTGACAGCTTCGATCCGGCCCTGACCGAGATGATTCATCAACGCCTCGGCCATCACGGAGCGGCATGAATTGCCGGTGCACAGCACCAGAACGCTAAGTGGGTGATGGCTATTTATCATGCGCCTGCCTCACGAACAGCAAGGGAAATCCAGGGGAGTGATCGCAAAATGGCGGGCTAACAACACCCGGGCAACACGCTGTCGAGCACAGGCGCGCAAACCTCCGGGCGGCCCTGGCAGCAATCCTCCACCAGGAAAGACAACAGGTCGCGAGTCCCGTCAAAATCGACACTGTAAATAATCGAGCGCCCTTCGCGCCGGGACTCTATGAGATTCGCATTGGCAAGAATCGAAAGATGCGAGGACATGGTGTTGTGCGGTATGTCCATGACGCGGGCGATGTCGCCCGCCGCCATGCCTTCGATACCCGCGCGGACAAGCAACCGAAAGGTTTCCAGTCGGGTTTCCTGCGAGAGTGCGCCGAGCGCCCTGGTAGCCGTAGTTATTTCCATATGTCGAGAATATTCGACATATTTCTGGGCGTCAACCCCCTATGAGCGCCATGCTACACTTGCGCCAAATAACGAGGGACAACCACCTAGATGGCATCGACACGCGGCGAATTCAGCTCCCGTTTTGGTTTTGTAATGGCAGCCGCGGGCAGCGCTGTGGGTCTGGGGAATATCTGGGGCTTCCCCACCCAGGCGGCCAGCAATGGGGGCGCGGCCTTCCTGCTGGTTTACCTCGTACTGGCGTTTACGCTGGCCTACCCGGCGCTCATGGCCGAACTTATTATCGGGCGCCACGCGCACGCCAACGCGGTCAACGCGCTGCGCGGGATATCACCCAATGCCCTGGTGCGCAGGATCGGCGCGGCGACCGGCATCATGGGCTTTATCGTGGCTAGCCTCATTCTCAGCTTCTACGCCATCGTGGCGGGCTGGATGATCGCGTTTTTCCTCTCGGCCATCGCGCAATTTGTCGGCCTCGATAGCGTCTCGGAGTGGCTCACGTCGTTTGGCCTGTGGCGCAACGTGGTGTTCATGCTGCTGTTCATGGCGCTGACGGTCGGCATCATCTCGGCGGGTGTGAATTCCGGTATCGAGCGCTGGTCAGCGCGGCTGATGCCCGCCCTACTCGTCACCCTGGTTATCCTGGTGGGATACGTGCTGACGCTGGAGGGCGCAATGGACGGTCTGAAGGTCTACCTGCTGCCGGACTTCGGGCGGGCGCTGACGCCCAACCTTATCGTGGCGGCGCTGGGCTCGGCGTTTTTCTCCCTGTCGCTCGGTGTCGGCACCATGCTCATCTACGGCTCCTACCTGAACGATGACGAAAATCTGCCCGTTGTAGGCGGCCTCGTCACGCTGGTAGATATCAGCATTGCCGTGGTGGCCGGTTTTCTGGTGCTGCCCGCGATGTATGTCGCGCTGCACAATGGCGTGCAGATTTTTACCGAAGCCGGCGCACTGATTTCCGAAGACACGCTGATCTTCACCGTTCTGCCCGAACTGTTCGCGACGATGGGCTTTGCCGGCATCATCATCTCGTTCACGTTCTTCTTCCTGATGAGCATCGCGGCGTTAACCTCGTCGATCTCGATGCTGGAAGTGCCCGTCGCCTATGCCATCGAACAGCACAATCTGGCACGCAAACCCGCAGTCATCGCCATCGGCGCGGTAATCGCCGGCATCTCCGCCACGATCCTGCTCAACTTTGACTCGCTGTTCGGGCTGGTCGTGTCCTTTACAACACGGTTCAGTCAGCCCCTGCTGGGCTTCATGTTCTGTGTCTTTGCCGGCTGGATCTGGCACCGCGATTCGATCCTCACCGAACTGCGCAAAGGCTCACCCGATGTGGAACAGGGCCTGTTCTGGAAGATCTGGCCCTGGTACGTGAAGTTCGTCTGCCCGCTGATCATCCTGGCGATTTTTGCCCAGACCTACCTGGGTTGATCAGCGGCAAGGCCGCGCTATTTACCCAGGGTAATCTCGCCCCGCTCCTCGACACGCTGAGTCGGCGTCAGGCCATTGAAATCGACCTTGGCAAGAAACCGGTAGTCCAGCGGTTGGTCCATCTGCGTGCCGAAGCTCGCCAGCAGCCGCAGAACCTGCAGCATCTGCACACTGGCCTGCAGGGTGATCACACCCTCGCCATAGCCCTCGATACGCGGCACATCCTTGGTCACGCCGTGCAATAGCTCGCGGTCGAGCAATTCAAGACTGTAGCTGACACCCGCTATGTCCAGCGCCTGGCTGTTGGGGTTGGTCACGCGCAACTGGATCTCGAACCGGGGCACCTGCCCCTCGGTCGGCAATACCCGCAGGCTGTCCATCGTGACCCTCGGCGGGTCGAAATCTGTCAATGTCGCGCAGGCCGACACTGCGACCAGAGCAACTACCGTGAACACCGCGCGCAATACTTTCCACATGTGAGTACACCCCTGACTGTTTGAGGCACGCACTATGTCACAGCCCTACAGGCTCGCAAAGCCCTGATTGGCGAGCGCCTGCTAGTCTTCGGCCAGCCGCACCAGCGCCCGGTGACGATCCGACAATCGGCGCTGCGCCCGGCGGTAGGAGTCTTCGAGCGTATCGCGTTTTGCTTTCAGATCGCGGACGGTGCTGGCCCTGAGCGCGTTATCCGGCAGGGACGCCAGCCGTTGTTCCAGCGCACTGACCTGAGCCCGGTGCGCCTCGCGCAACGCGCCCTGCTGCTGGCGCAGCCAGGCGGACCGTCGCTGCCGTTCTCGTTGCGCGTTGTCGCGCTCCACGGCGGCGAAATCGCCCGCCGAACCGAGCGAGACACCCTGTGGCGGGGCCACCGTCAATTCCACCCGCACGGCATCGGGGCCGCAATACCGGTCGGAAAACGCGGTGACCCCGCCGGGCAGATCACAGCGATACACGACCGGGGAGTCCGCCTGGACAAGACTCGACAAGGCGCCCAGAAACATCGCCAACACCACTACCGCCGCAGAACCCGCTTCGCGTTGGTCCTTTGCCGGAACAATCCTGCACACTCTACTGCCAGTCAAACCGTCCATGGCCTGAACCCGTCGTTCCTAGGATCATGTCGACCATGCTACGCGTGCACACTGCGACTCGCGAGACAAAGGCCGCATTTGACGAAACGTGCCGCGCACCGAGGGCGCAACTAAGGCCCGACGGCCCCTGCCAGCGCGCCACCATTGATACCGGGACGCAGACATATCCGGTATACTGCAGGCACTGGCAGCCCGCGGCGCGCGACAACAAGAATCCAACAATTCCGATGCAGCCTCACCCCGCCCCTTCGATCAAGGCGCTGCCTCCAGCCCTCAACCTACTGGCTATGCTGGGCTTCTGGGCCGTTGTACTTTACTTCGCGTGGTTCCAGTTCACGTACGCGGTAAACATCCCGCACCACGACGGCATCTACGATTTCCTCCAGTTCATCGTCAATGTAGAACAGGCGGAGTCCGTACGTACCGCGTTTGCGCACTGGTTTGCGCATTACAACGATCACCGTACCAACGCCAGCCGGATCCAGGTCTACCTCGCGTACCTGGTGGAGGGCGAGGTTAATTTCCACACGCTGACGCTGTTAGCCAACCTGTCGCTGGCGTGGATACTGGGTATTTTTTCTATCGCATTACGCGGACACCCGCACCGCTGGCTTGTCCTGCTTGCAAGCGCCGCACTGCTGCTGCACATACGCGTCTTCGAGATCGTGCTGTGGAGCCAACCGGTGTTCGCCTACTGCTGGGTGTTTGTCTACGCCTTTGGCACTTTTTTTGCCCTTCACAACATCACCCCGGTTCGATTTATCCTCGGTTGCCTGCTATGTACGCTGGCGACCTGGACCTTCGCGGCGGGGCAACTGGTATGGGCATTGGGTCTTTTCTCCCTGGCCCATCAGGGCTTGACCGGCAACAGGAAAGCCTGGGTTTATGCAGCAGCCTGGCTGGTGCTGGCGATAATCATGGAATCGATCTGGCTGGCAGATTACGACCCGATTGAGATTTCAGATTTTGTTGGTGTGGATCCCGACCTCAGAAACTCACATTTCCCCGGCCTGGTGATTAATCCTACCCTGGGTGAACTCGGCTATCGGATGCTGAGCTTTTTCCTGGTACTACTCGGAGCCGCCACGCAGGCATCGAGCACCCTCAATGCACTGCTGCTGGGAGCCGCCGGCCTGGCCCTGCTGTGCTTCCTGAGCTATCGACAGATTACGCGCGACGACATCCGCCTGTTACTCTGCTGCTGGTTCGTAGTCGGCACCGCTGCCGCTATCAGTTACGGCAGAGCTTTCATTGCCGAACCCACGCTTATTCTCGAATCCCGCTATAGCCAGATCTCGATATTTTTTATGTGCTCGTTACTGCTTCTGACGGTCACGGCATACTCCTTCAGACACTACGGCGCAACCTTGCTGGTGACGGTGCTCTCTCTGGGTTTTTGTGTTTATTCGTACACGGCTTTCGAGCCGCAACTCGTCAAATCAATGAACAAGCGCTTCGACAAGTACAACAACGGCATCTACGAGGTGTTTGGCGCGCCAAAAAAAGAACCCAGATCCATCGTGGAAAAGGCGATAGAGTTAAAGATCTATTCGCCACCCTGCAAACCACAACCGGCTTGCGAGGACTCCCGATGGAACGGGCACCGATAGAGAAAAATTTCGCATTTGCAATGGCAATCCACAATAACAGCACACGCGGATTAAAGAATGACTCAAAGCGACCTAGATAAGCGCGCAATCGTGCAACGCGCCACCTTTTGGCTACCGGTTGTATTGATTGCCCTGACGACGGCGTATTTTTTTACGTTCGTGGGGCAACACGCGATCAATGCCCCCTACCAGGATGAAATTCCCGACTTTCTGGTATTTATGGTGAACGTTGTACAGTCCGACAGCATCGGACAGGCGCTTTCTGAATGGAACCAGAATTTCAACGAGCACAGAACAAATACCACAAGACTGATCATATACCTGGCGTACGTGATTGAAGGGAATTTGAACTTTCACACGCTCGCCATGGTAGCCAATTGCTCGCTGCTCATGATCATTTTTACGTTTTACTTTCCCCTTCGGCACCTTGAGTATCGCCTGGTCTACCTGGCCGCCGCAGCCCTGTTTCTGCTCAACATTCGAACCTCTACCATTCTGCTCTGGAGCCAGCCCACGTTCGCCTACTGTTTCGTTGTCGCCGTTTCATTTGCCGCACTCTGCCTGCTGCATCGGGCCACCCTTCCAAAACTGCTGGCTGCAGCTGCCTTCGCCGTACTGGGTTCCTGGACGTTTGCTACCGGATTACTCGCCTGGCCCATTGGTGCAGCAATGCTGCTGCAACAAAGGCTCTTTGGTTCAGGCTCAAGCTGGCGCTTCCTGATTATCTGGCTGATTGCGGGACTGATCACCCTGGGGCTCTGGCTGCATGGGCACGAGCCGCCGGTGTCGAAACTCGACGACCCCTATGCCCGCGCCATGATGAAGCAAATTCTCGACCAGGTACTGGTAGATCCCACCTGGGGTGAATTGACAGAACGATTCGCAGGGTTTTTCTTTACACTGCTTGGCTCGGCGTTTTTTGTGTCCAACGTCTTTCTTGCCGGGCTGCTCGGCTCGGCCATGTTTCTATGGCTTACCTATATTTCCCTCAAGTCGATCAAGGCAACGGACACACGGCTGCTCGCCTTCGCCTGGTTTACCGTCGCCTCCGCTGTGGCGATTACGTATGGCAGAGCCATGTATGCGTCTCCCGATTACATACTCGATACGCGCTACAGCTTTATCTCCGTGGTCTTCATCTGCGCTTTGTCCCTGCTGACCGTTTCCAGACTCAAAGTCTCAACGGCGATTCCTGGCTTCTGCCTGTGCATTGCTGCGAGTGTGTTCTGCGTGTGGACGTATACCGAGTTCCAGGATCCGATCAACGAGCGTCTACAACAAAGGCGTGACTTCTTTAACGCCGAGCGCTACATCGCTTTCGGAACACCTGCCAAAAAGTCGAATGAGATCGTTCGCAATGCGATTGAACTGGGCATCTATCGCCCGCCCTGCAGGCCGCAGCCTGCCTGCGGTTCGGCGCGCACACCGGCGGTTCAGGAGCAATAAGCGGTCGGCTCAGACTGCCGGTTTGCGACCCACAATAACGAACTGGCCACCCAGCAGTGGCCACGCCCAGGGGCACTTCAGGTAGGCCTTCACCAGCCACGGGTGCTGTGGCAGGCGTGAATCGGTACTGAAGGGAATAAACTTCGGCACCAGGTGCGTAACTTGCAGGCCGGCTTTCTCAAACGCCTCGCGGCAGGACAGGTGCGTCAGTGGCAGGACATGATCGTAGTAATCCCAGTATCGCC
>CAYGOX010000226.1:0-6523 GCA_964351485.1 uncultured Halioglobus sp. | reverse complement strand
GTTTCAAACCAGGCCAGGCTCGCCAGGCAAACCGCCGTGGTCAGCGAGGTAAACAGGCAGGGCCCGAAAATTGCGCGCGCGGCCGCTCCGGCCGGATCAGGGTCGCTCGCGCGCGCGCACTGCACGCTGCGACTGTAGAGGTGGAAGGCATCCAGCGTTGCGATCGCCCAGATAACCGGTACGACAATCACGATCAGTGCGGGCAGGCTGTCGTACAGCAGCAGTTGCAATAACAGGCAGGTCAGTGTGGTCAGGCATGTAAGCGCCAGGGAAAGACCGACAGCGACCAGCGAACCGAAAAACCCGAGCGTGACCGCAACCGTCAGGGCGATCAGAACAGGCAGCACGATTCGCGCATCGTCCCGCGCCACCTGCCACGAGGCGTGGCGGATCCGGGGCAGTCCCACAACCACACCTTCGATCTGCGCCTCGCTCAGCCGCGCCTCGATGGACTGGTTCAGCGCTCGCGCCGCGTCCAGTGTCAGCGCCTGTGCCTCGACACCCAGCACGATCAACTCTGCTGCAGCGTCGCCGGCAAAGGCCTCCAGACCGCGCAACGGAAGCGACGGTGAGCCGCGCGAGGAAAACGCGAAGACCACCCCGTCGAGCGCTTCGAGCGATGCCTCGAGCCTGACGAGGTTTTCCTGCTCACCTGCAGGCACGGCGACAATCACCAGTTCAGACGCGCCGGGAAAGCGGCGGGACTGCGCCTGCAGGAGTTCCAGGTCGGCGGCGGTGAGCATCTGGTTAAGGGTGGGAGACTGGTTGACCGAGGCACTGTTAAGACACAGCGCAATGCCGGCCAGCGGCAGCAGGATCAGCAACAGGAGAATCGAGATTGTCACAGACTGCCGTTGCATCGGATACTAGGGCCAGCATAATTAGAGGGTTAAGGGTATGAGCGCACCTGCCAACTCCACGTTATCAAAGACCGACGCGATTCGCGACGCGCTGTCACGGTTCGACAAGCGGGCCATTCGACGCTTCCAGCAGGAGACAGTACAACCCGACCTGAGTCATATCCCCGGTACGTCGGGCATGCCGTATTTCGGGCACCTGTACTGGTTTCTGAGCGACGTGCACGCATGGCTTGACCGGCAGTACGCGCAGCACGGTCCGGTGTTCCGGTTCAGGGCGCCCATGGGTGAATCAGTCTTCCTGCTCGGTCCGGACGCCAACCGGCTGGTATTCCAGAACGAGGACCAGCTGTTTTCCAACTTCCTGGCCTGGGACACGATCTTCAATTCGCTGTTCGACAACAACCTGCTGGAACGCGATTTTGCCAACCACAAGGCACACCGCCGCATTCTCCAGTCGGCGTTCAAGCGCCAGGCCATCGAGGGGCATATTGAGATCATGAACCCGCTGCTGCGCGACGGCATCGCCGCGTGGCCCCGGGGCAAGCCGATTCGCACGATGGACTACCTGAAGCAACTGCTGCTGGAGAACGGCTCCGCCGTGTTCCTGGGTGTGGACGATCCTTCACAGTCGCGACCGCTCAATCGCGCCTTTGCCGACATTGTCGCAGCAACGGCCGACCCGCTGCGCCGCAAGGAGCTCTGGTTCTCTCCCTATGCCAAGGGGCTGCGCGCGAACAAGCTCCTGTCCGACTACATCACCGCCCAGTTGCCCGAGCGCAGAAAAAACGTCGGCCGCGATCTCTTCAGCCAGTTCTGTCATTTGCGCGACGACGACGGCAACCCTTTTTCAGACCGGGACATTCGCGACCACGTCATTTTTCTGCTGTTTGCCGCGCATGACACCACGACCAGCGCACTGAGCGCCATTCTCTTTGCGCTGGCCGATAACCCGGAGTGGCAGGAAGAGCTGCGCCAGGAAATGCTCGACCTGGGGAAAGACACACTGGCCTTTGACGATATCGGGGCACTGGAAAAGACCGGCCTGACGATCAAGGAAGCGCTGCGCATGTATCCCGCGCTCGTAGTCATGCCGCGCTATGTGCTTGAAGACTTTGAGTACGGAGGACACCGGATACCGGCCAATACCGCCGTTACAGTATCGGCCCTCTTTACCCATTACATGCCCGAGTACTGGTCCGACCCGCGAACGTTCGACCCGACGCGTTTCGCACCTGAGCGCGCCGAGGACAAGGGCCACCCGTTCCAGTACATTCCCTTTGGCGGCGGCGCACACAAGTGTCTGGGCATGCACTTCGCCGAGGTGCAGGCCAAGATGTTCCTGTTTCACCTGCTGCGCAATTACCGGGTAGAAAAACAACCGCGACAAACACACTACCGCTATAACAACGTGCCGCTCACGTTTCCCACAGACGGCCTGCCGCTCAGCTTCCACCCGGTGTAGCAGCGGCAGAAGCAGCGACCGGGTTGCCTGCTATACTTTGACAGGATCAATAACAAGCGCAGGACGCGACCAGGAACGAACTCGACATGCCGCAGCTTCGCACCCCTCTTTTACTGCTCGCAGCACTGCTGCTCAATGCCTGCGTCTGGCCCGAACCCGCCCCGGGCGAGCCGGTGCCCACGCTCGCGGTGACCTCCGACTGGTCGGCCACAGACGAAACGATCACGCTCACGATCGAGGTCACACACCTGGTCCCCAAGGCGGTGAGGCTGTATGCGAAGGGTTTGAACGGCACCCTGGTGATAGAGGACACCACACCGCCCTTCTCGATCACCTTCGATACCACCGAGTTTGCGCTGGGTGATCACGACATGCTGCTGCTGACCTTTGACGAAGCCACGATTGTCGGGGAAAAGGAAACCGTCTCGATACACGGGTGCAACGGCTTCGCCGAGCTCTGTGACCGGAGCTACGCGCAGGTGCGCTATGCCACGACGCACAACGCGATGTCCAGCGCCGACGACGGCTGGATCGGACCGAACCAGGCGCTGGACGTACCGGCCCAGCTCGAGGCGGGTGTCCGCGGCCTGATGCTAGACACTTACCGGGCCGGTAGCACCAACCTGCTGGGCCAGGTCCAGGTGCCCGACGCCGACCCGGACTCACCCTGGCTGTGCCACTCCGTGTGCGCGTTGGGTAAACAACCGCTGGTAGACGGTCTGGTGGAGATCCGGCAGTTCCTAGATGCCAACCCCGGCGAGGTGATAACCCTGATACTGGAGTCCTACCTCAGCCATGCACTCACTGCGCAGGCTTTTGACGACGCGGCACTCACGCCCTACGCCTACACCCATCCCGGCGGCGCCTGGCCCACCCTCGGCGAAATGATCGACAGCGGCAAGCGGCTGGTCGTGCTGCAGGATCGCAGCACCAACCCGCTGTACCCGTGGCAGATGAATGTCTGGTCGCACGCGTTCGAAACACACTTTTCTGCCGCGACGCCCGCCGACTTTTCCTGTGCGCACAATCGCGGTACGCCCACCAATGCGCTGTTTATCTTCAACCACTTCCTGACAGAAGTCTTCGGTTCGCCGACGCTTGCCGAACAGGTGAACTTCAATCCCTACTTGCGCAGCCGCATCGACGAATGTGAGGCTTTCCAGGGTGCGGTCGCCAATTTCGTGACCATCGACTTCGTCAGTATTGGCGATACCCTGGAAACGGTGAACGACCTCAACGGGGTGGGTGGTTTCTAGCGTCTGCCCTACTCGGGCATCGGACGATCATCCATCAGTCGCAGTACACCGCGCAGCATCCGGTACAGCACCCACAGGCCGATCACAAGGACAAGGGCGATGGCGACGGGGATGCCAATCACTGTGATCGCGAGCAGTCCGGCAATGAGAATCCACAGCACAGTGAACCAGAACGTCCTGATCTGCCAGCGAAAATGGGATTCGAGGTAAGTGCCGCGCGTGTCGCTGCGCTTCACATAGTTGAGGATAACCGCGATGATAGAGGGCCAACCCGTGAGAAAGGTGGTCACAATCAGCGCCGGCCCCAGCACGCCCGTTATGGCGCTGAACAGGTGCAGCCCATAGATGAGATATGTCAGATTGACCAATCCGGAAGTCGGCTGTCGAGTCATGGCGGAGTACCTTGTGGTTTCAGACTTAAATATGGGGTGTGATTCGCCGTTTTTCAACTCTACTGTGACACGGCGCCTGCGTGCGTACCTGGCTGCCCTGCTGGCCTCACTGCTCCTGGCCAGCGGTGTCTTTGCAGCCGAGACTCCGCACAGTATCGATGGAAACCCTGTCTATTACTTCTACGATGCCAGGGGCGAATTCGATTGGCCCGCGTTTCGCTCATCCGTTATCGAAACCCGGCGCTTCAAACCCCTGGCCGAGGCCGAGGTTCCAATGGGCGGCGGCGTGCACTGGGTGTTTTTCGACCTCCCACAGCGGCAACAGGCCACGGGCGATTCGCTTCGCCTGGAAATCAATTTTCCGAACATCGACCGCGTAGAGGCCGTGGTCGTTAGCGAGGACGGCCGCTTCACGCGCTACGTGACCGGTGACGAGGTAGCGTTTGACCGCTGGCCGGTGGAGTATCGCAAGCCATCCATCCCCCTGCCGGGTCTGCAACACAGCGACCTGCGCATCGTGCTCGCAGTGCGCAGCGAAACGCCCTTGATCCTGCCGCTGCATCTCATCGGGGAACGCGAGCAGTTGCAGAACCAGCTCACCGAGCACCTGCTGTACGGCCTGTTCTACGGCGCCATCTTTATCCTGGCGATTTACAACGCAGCGGTCTATTTTTCGCTGCGCGACAAGAGCTACCAGTACTACGTGCTCTATATCCTGGCTTTCGCACTCGTGCAGGCCAGCACTACCGGAACGGGGCAGCAATTTATCTGGCCTGCGCTCGACGGGGCCACAACCCGCATCGCCTTGTTGGCCATTGTATTGACCCATTTCTTCATGGTGAATTTTGTCATTCACTTTCTCGACCTGCGCACACACCAGAGCGCACTCGTGCAGCCGCTGCGCTGGGTCGCGTACCTGGCGCTGTTGCTGGCACCGGGGGTCATGCTGCCCAACTACGCCTATACACAGTTTGCTATCCATGGTGCCAACGTCCTTGGCATGGCGGCCATTATGTTCGCCACGTTCAGCGCGCTGCCCTACAACCCGCGCCCGGCGCTATACCTCATCGCCGGCTATGCCATCCTGTTCAGCGCAATCGTACTGGCGCTTCTGTTCCAGGCCGACCTCATTGCGCACTACTCAATTGTCGACCACAGCATGCCGATCGCCATTCTGGTCGAGGCTATTATTCTGTCCGTCGGCCTGTCCGACCGCATCCGCGCCTTGCGCGACGCGCGGGAAACCGCCGAACGCGACAGCCGCATCGCACAGGAAGTGTTAACCCGCCAGCTGATTACCGCCCGCGAACAGGAGCGGGCCGAGATCAGTCGCCTGCTCCACGACAGCGTCAACCACGACCTGGTCGTCGTACGTAACAAGGTCTTGCAGCTGGCCGGCTCGTCGGGGCACAACGAGGATGACCTCGACGCCATCGATGCACTGCTCAACAAGTCTATTTCAGAGATTCGAAATATCTCGCACATGAAGCACCCGCAGATGGTGAAACACCTGGGGTTGCAGCCGGCGCTGGAGGCGCTGGTGGAAAACGCCTTCGACGACAGCGTCACGGTCAACATTCACATCGAGGACATTGCGCTGCCCTATGACATTCAGCTGTTCTTTTATCGCGCCGTCCAGGAATCGGTAACCAACATCATCAAACACGCCAACGCCACCGAGTGCATCGTCCGTCTCTACCGCCCCGATGCCTCATCGGGGGTGCATTTCATCATTCGCGATGACGGTACCGGGTTCGACGCAAAGGGACGCAACTGGCGCTTTGGCCTGAGAACGCTGAACGAACATTGCAAGTCACTGGGTGGCGAACTTACGATAACCTCCAGCGAAAGGGAGGGCACCACACTGTCCATCGTGTTTGATACAGAGCAGGGAGCGCATCCATGACCAAGACGCTACTACTGGTGGACGACCACCCGATGTTTCGCCGCGGGGTTAAGGAGCTGATCATCAACCAGGGCGGCGGGTTCGACACGGTCCTGGAAGCCGACGATGGCCACGACGCCCTCGACAGGGTTCGCCAGGCACCACCCGACTACATCGTCCTGGACATTGCCATGCCCGGCATCGACGGGCTCGAAACCCTCGAGACCATCATGGCCGAGGCGCCGCAAAGCCGGTGCATCATCCTGAGCATGTACAACAACCCCGAGTTCGTCATCCGCGCGCGTCAGCTCGGCGCGCGCGGTTATATTCTCAAGACCGATCCCGACGCCGTCATACTCGACTGCCTGCAAACCGTCGAGCAGGGTGGCCTCTACATCAGCAGCGCCATCACCCGATCGGTCGACCCACACCTGCCGCCGACCCAGGTCGAGCGCGAGGACTTCGATCGGCTGAGCAAGCGCGAAAAGGAAATTCTGCTGCTGATTTCCCGAAACCACACCAGCAAGGAGATCGCCCAGCAGCTCTCCCTGAGCCTGCGCACCATCCAGAACCACCGCCTGAATATCTGCAAGAAGCTGGGCATCAGCGGCCCCAATGCATTGCTCAAGACCGCGATAGAGCACCAGGCCTGGCTCGGTGAATGAGCG
>CAYGOX010000225.1:0-6570 GCA_964351485.1 uncultured Halioglobus sp. | reverse complement strand
CGCCGCTGGTACTCCCGCCTCCCGAACGGCCGATGACAACGCTCTGCACCGCCTGCCGGGACGCCGTGCAGACCCACAACGACATGACCGTCAGTATCAACCAGCATGCCCGCGTTATCGCGCGGCTGGTGCGGTCGCGCGAGGGCACCCGCAGCCTGATGCAACAACGCTCAGCGAAACTGCGGGCGCTGGAGCAGAAGGGCAGCACGCCGGAAGTCCTGGCTGAACGCGAGCGCCTGTGGACCGAGTTCGAGGAACTGCTCGGCCAGTTCAACCGTGAGTCCCTGCGCATCAAGGCACTGTTCGAGGAGCGCCGCGCACTGCTGGCTGAGCTCGAAACGCTCAAAGCCGCAGTGCGCGCCTGTGAGGCCCGCTGCGTGGCAAAAGACGCGCAGCCCACGCCCGCTGTCCTGCCCAGCCCGGTGACAACGCCGGACGCGCTGCCAGGCAAGACCCGGCTGGCCACGCAGGCCTGTCCCGGCTGCGAAGCGGCACTGGAGAAGCGCAACGCACTGGCCCGGCAGATGAACCAGCTGGTGGATAGCATGGCCGGGACCGCCGTCGACAAGGCGACGCTGGCCGCCTGGGAAACGCTGCGGCAGCAACTGGTTGGCGCCAACGAGGCGCTGCGACTCTGCCTGGAGGTCTGTGACGACCCGGGCGCGCTGTCCTACTTCAACAACGGCAACACGGTCGAGGGCCTGACCGGCTACAGCGGCGCCTTCGATGTCATGGAAATCGTGACCGACTGGTGCCCGGACCTGAAAACCTCGGACCTGCCGCCGCAATACTGGATCGACCACCTGAAAGATAAAGCCAGGCGACAGGGTGTGCCGGAGGAAATGCTCGTTATCTATGACGCGCTGCCCAGGTGCACGCCGTGCCTGAAGCAGTTCCTGAACGGCAACACCCTGCCCTACTTCGTCTACCCGCGCGATGGCTACCCGAACGAGTACGAGTGGACACCCTGGCGTTTCGGTCGGATCGCCGCGCCCGAACTTGTGCGCATGCGCAGGCTACCCGGCTTCTACCTGACATTGGACATCGAACCCTGCACCTGCTGCCCCGGGCTTCGTGATGCCGCCGCGTCAGGCGGCGAAGACTATCCTCCCGGCGCCGGCCTCACACCCGGTGTCACCCTGGATTTCAGCTCACCGGATGCGGTGAAATCTGCTTTCTACGACGCCTACAACGAACTGAAGGATTTCTCACCGGAACCGGACCCACAGGCAGAACCCGCGCCGGAACCGTTCCAGCCGCCGATGCCTGACAGGGTCGGCATCGACTCGGCGAAAATCTGCGATGCCTGCAAGCCGCTGGTCGAGACGATCGATGCCGTGGCTTCCATCAGTGAAGGCTTGCGGCAGCAAATCACCGATAACCAGGCGTTCACCAGGCAGCTACGCAACCAACTCGGCGAACTGAAGCGAGACTACTGGAGCCTGGCGAGGGCGCAGGCGCACCCGCCGGGGCCCATCACCGATCACCTCAAAATTGTCAAAATTGGCCAGACAACCTGGTACGCGAAAAGACCGCTGAGCTGGCCCGTTCAGGCCGCCGGGTTCTCCAGCGGATTGCTGATTTTACGTGACCAGATCGCGCAGACTGAGGCGGCAATCGCGGAGAAGGAGCAGGAACTCGCCAGGTTGATAGACCAGCTCAACGAGAACGACGCCAAACTGGAAAAACTCTACGACGACCTCGCATACTGCGTTGCCACGCGGTGCAATAACCTCACACTGGCGAGTGGTGACACACTGTTCGGCTATGTGACGACGGCCTGCGACGCGTGCCGTGATCTGGTCAAACAACACAACGACTGGCTGCGCGACCGACGCACCAGTCAACCCACACGCCCGGAACGGGTGGCCGACCTGAAAAAGAAAAACCCGGGCTTCTCCGATGAGGAAATCCAGCGCGCGGCAGACCGGCTGGAGAAGGAGGCCCAGCGCGATGAAAATGCCTATATCGATCAAAGCCTCCGCGAAATTCAAGCGTGTGAGGAAAAGCATTGCAGCAACGGGCCCGATGCCACCTGCCAGGACGGCCTGCAGTTCACCGACAAACCGTGCCGAGGCGTGCTGCGCTCTTCGCAACAGCGATCCGCCACGTTCACCCTGCCGACCGACCCGGCCCTTCAGCGCAAAGACCGCATCGCGCCGGGCGTGGACGACGCCTGGGGACTGCGCGCGATCAACCTCTTCAGTGCGAAAGCCGGACGGGGTGCAAACAAACCCCGGCCAGTGACCGTTGCGGTTATCGACAGCGGCCTCGACCTGGAGCATCCGGATATCACCAATGCCCTCTGGCGCAACGCCGGGGAATCACCGGGCAACGGCGCCGATGACGACAACAACCGCTACGTCGACGATATCCACGGCTGGAATTTTGTCACCGACACTGCCGACGTCACCGACAACAACGGCCACGGCACGCTGGTGGCCGGCATCATCGGGGCAACCGCCGACAATGACATCGGCATCGCCGGGGTGAATTCCTGGGCGCGAATCATGCCGCTAAAAGTCACGGACCGCACCGGCGAAGGCGACAGCCTGCACGTCGCCGCCGCCATCGCCTACGCGGTCAACAACGGGGCCCGCGTGATCAACGTGAGTCTCGGCGGCGATGCATACTCGCCCGCCGAGAAGGCGGCGGTAGCGTTCGCGCGCCGCAAGGGAGTGCTTGTCGTGGTGGCTGCCGGCAACCACGGCGCCAGTGCCGACGCCTTCTGGCCCGCCGCACTGCCCGGCGTGATCACGGTCGCGGCCACCGAGCCCGGCGGTGCGCGCACCGCCTATTCCAACTGGGGCAGCGCCGTGGATATCGCCGCGCCGGGGAGCAAGATCCTGTCGCTGCGTGCGGCCGAGACCGACCCGATGGCGCTGGTTGACGACAAGTACACGGCGCTTGCCAACGTCGTCGGCGAGGACGGCCTGCTCTACCACGCCACCGGCACCTCTTTTGCGGCCCCCTATGTGGCCGGCGTCGCGTCGCTGCTGCTGTCGCTGGACGACGCCCTGACAGCACAGCAGGTGGAGCGCATGCTGCTGTACACCGCGACAGACATCGAAACGCCGGGCGTCGACGCGCTGACCGGCTATGGCGCACTCAACGCACGGGCGGCACTGGACGCGCGCCCGGACTTTTTCATCGATGCGACCATCTCCGGCGTTGCTCTGGCGCCGGGCGGCGACGCCGTGCAGGTGCTGGGCACCGCTGACGCCGACCGGTTTACGCGTGCAGTCATTGAGTTGGGCGAAGGCGATAACCCGACAGCGTGGCAAAGCGTGGGTAAGCTAAAACGCTCGGTACGCGCCGGCGTGCTCGCGAGCATTCCCACCAGCACGCTGGCAGGCGCTGCGCGCTGGACACTGCGCGTGACAACGACGCATCGGGACGGGCAGGAGCGTGTTGGACTGCTGCCGCTGGCGCTCCAGTAAAGCGAGCTGCCGCGCGGCAAGACAGCGTTACGGTGCAGCGTTCTCTATTGGCTGCGGCCGCGAGACCTGGATACCACCGCGCGCCTCGAGCAAGGTCTGCTCACCGGGCAGCACCCAGTCGGCCAGCGTTTTCATCGGGCTCATCGCCGAGGTCAGCACCGCGCCGAGGCTGCTGACAATGGTGCCATCGGCGAGCACTGCCGTGATACCGGCTGAATCATCGACAAGGCGAACGACCTCTCGCAGCCCCTTGCCCGTGCGTTTATCAATGGCGATAACCCCCGAACCCACCGGCAACGGCAGCGACGTCCCGCTCAACCGCGGGTAGTAACCGTAGATGACCGGCACGAGAATCGCGTCACCCACAATGGTCGGGTTGCCGTTACCCGCCGCGCGCGGCTCTCCCAGCAACCACGAAGACGGCAATCCACGCGTCAGCTCACTCACATCGCTCTCCCAGAGCACGCGCCCCTCCGGACTGATCGCGATCACCGGGGGCGCCTCACCCTGCAGGGCGTAGATCGTACCGTCGGGGCCGACACCGGCGGCGCCGGCCGCCGCCCTCGTCTGTACCTTCCAGTTCACAGCGCCCGAGCGCGCATCGACGCCATAGAACCAGCCTTCCTCATCGCTGACATACACCTGTGTTTCATCCGGTGACAGCGCCGGGCTGGAGCCGCTGCCCAGACCGATCTCGGTGACAAACGCTTCCTGAATACGAAGCAGGGAACCCTCATCGACAAGATCCAGCGCATACAGCGCGCCTGCGCCCGCCCGCTCGGCGCTGCCGACCACGAACAGCCGTCCGTTGGCACTCACGGCCGGCGTGTTCGCCGAACGCATATTGCCGCCGAAAATCAGTTGCCACACCCACTCGCGAAACCGCAGATCCATCAGGCCCTCGCTGTATAAACTGTCGGGCAGCGGTACGACGGTGGAGTACGGCGGTATCTTGCCGGGCAGGCGGTAGGGATGGTTGAGGATGCGGCCCGTCTGGCGCTCGACCACAATGACATCGCCGAAGTTGGTCACGCCAAACAGATGACCGCTGGCGGTAAAGGCTGCGGTAGTGAGCGCATTGATCGGGTGGTTCTCAACCGGCTGCCAGTCCTGCGCCTGCACCGGCGGCAGGTCGATCACCCACTTGAGCGTGCCATCGCCGGTAAAGGCAAAGAGCTGGTTGCAATCGCCGATAAAAATATCGCCCCTGTCATCGACAATGGGGCTTGAAAGGATTGCGCAGGGGTCAACACCGTCGCCGGCCGTTGTCCAGGGCGGCGCCTGCCACAACAACTCGCCGTCCAATGAGAAAGCATGGAGGTTGCTCTTTCCTGCGGCCTGCCCGGTGGTCACGACAATCTGCCGGCTGTCGGGGCTGGTGGTGGGCGCGGTGAGTACGGCGGCACCGGCAAGCGCGTGCCAGGGGTTGTAGGTTGCGTCCAGCACCGTGGCATCGACCGCGCGGCGATTGCCCGCGTCGGCATGGAGTGTCGGCCAGCCGCCGGCCGAGTAAACCGATGCTGCCTGCGCATTGATTGCCAGAGAAGCGACGGCCAGCACCGCCCAACCGGCAATGGCCTGCCAGCGCTCTGCGAGTCTTGTTCGCATACTCATTGGTCGCCTATTCCAGACCCGCCCAGCGCGGCTTGATATGCCCCTCATCGGCCAGCCAGCGCAGCGTCTCGCTGAAAGTTTCCTGGCCGGGACGGAAGGTGAGATTCGCTTCGCGCTCGATCTTCGCCGAATCCGCGCGCGGAAAGCGGGTCGAAACCTGCATGGACTCCGCCGTCATCGGGCCCTTGACGGGGCGGAACTTGCGCACCAGATCGAGCACGCGACCCATGACGCGCAGCAGCGGGCCTGGCATTTTGGGGTGCTTGATGTTGCGCCCGGTCACCTCGCACAGCAGCGCGTGAAACTCCGGCCAGGTGTAAAAATGGCCGCCGAGGATATAGCGCGCGCCGCTATTGTCGCCACCGGACGCGACCGGGTGCTCCAGCAGATGCAGGTGCGCCTTCGCCACGTCGCGCACATCGACACACTGCATGCCGCTGTCGGTATTGGGAATCATCGACAGGAACGCGATCAGTGCCTCGTTGCTCTCGCTGAGTTTCGGATCGTTCGGCCCGAAGATGCCGCTGGCATAGGTAATCTGGATCGGCGCGCCCTGCGCCTGCAGCTCACGCACGTAGGCGTCGCACTCGCGCTTGGACGCCGCATAGGGACTCTTGAGCGTGCCCAGCGGCGCCGTATCGTCAATGGAGGACACACCCGGTGAAAACAGCGCAATCAGGCTGGAGACGTAGACGATGTTCTCGATGCCCTGGTCCAGCGCACCCTGCATGAGCGTGCGTATGGTGCCCTGGTTGGTCTGGCGAATAGCGTCGGCCTGGTCAGCTTCGATACTGACCATCGCAGCGGCGTGGAAGAACGCGTCGCACCCGGCCATCGCGTCGATCACTTTGTCGGTTTCGCGCATGTCGGCCACCACGTAGTCCTCTACCGTGTAACCGAGCTTACGGTAATACTCGTCAGCTGCCTCGCGATTGCGCACCAGCAAGCGCACCTGGTGCCCGGCGTCGAGCAGGGCCATGGTCGTGTACGCCCCGACGAATCCGGAACCGCCTGTCACAAACACTTTCATGCGTTATTCACTCCTGCGACCAATAAAAAAAGACAGCGCGCCACACCGTCGCCGGTGCAGCGCGCTGTCATGGGTGCAACCCGGATCAGGCCTGGCTTTTCTCGCGCGGCTTCAGCGTCAGCGCCCCGGTGGGGCAAAATTTCACCGCCATATCGATGGCATGGCTGTCGGCGTGCGCAAGATCGGTGGCAATCACCACCTGCTTGTCGGCATCGAGCGAAAAGACCTCGGGCGCCTCGCTCACGCACACCGCGTGACTCTGGCACAGGTCGCGGTCGATTTCTATGGTGAAGCTCGCCTGGGCGGGTGCATCGCTGTCGTTAGCTGCTTGGGCGGCCGCTGCGCCCACCGCAGTCTGCGCGGGCTTGCGCCGACGATAGCGCGCCTTGCACGGCTGCATGAGCTGGATCACCATTTTCGTTTCGTCGTTACGGTAGCTGTCGGCCGGTTGTGTCAGTTCGAACTCAAAGTTGCGCAGCAAATCGC